>JBJYXQ010000699.1:0-1710 GCA_046260035.1 Anaerolineae bacterium | reverse complement strand
GATTGGGATAGGAGGTCAACGAGGTGGTCAATGGATAGAAACACCGCCGAAGCATTAATCCGACAGTATTTTCAGAGTTGGCTTGAGCAGGATATTGCACTTTTTCTGAGTATAGTGTCACCGGGTATCCGGGTGGCGGAATGTTATGGCCCCATCTATTGCGGAACTGATGAAGTCACGCGCTGGTTTGACGATTGGCACTCCGGACCAGGGAAAGGCCAGGTCACCCGCTGGGATATCTTGACGATGCAGTATGATGAGCAGCAGAAAATGGCCGCCGTAGAATGGGATTTTGAATGTATTTATGATGGCAACCTGGGTACGTTCTTGGGGGCAAGCGTATTCTGTTTCGATGAGACCAATATCACGCGCATTCACGAATATAAGATGGAGAAAGCGCAGTATCGTCCATACAGGAGTCAGTAAAAGACAATGCTCAACTTCATTTGGGGAAGAATAACACGAAATATCTCGGCGCTGGCTGCATTGGGCGTGTTGTTCTTTGCACTCGCTGGGACGGTCAGCGTGTGGGGCTTTTGGATATACGTTGCCACTGTATTGGGATATCAACTTGTTAGCTTGCTGATCATCGTGCCCAAGCATCCTGAATACATAGAATTAGCCAACGTGCGCAAGAAAAGGCCGGTGGATGCAAAAAAGTGGGATCGCGTTGTCATCCTCGTTGTGTCGGGCGCCACCTTTCTGACATATGCGCTAGCTGCCCTGGATATAGGACGACTTCAGATCAGCACACTTCCTATGCCATGTGCTGTGGCGGGAATAGTCGCCTACGTTGCGGGCAGTGCCTTGAATCAGTGGGCGATGCTGCACAATCCGCACTTTGAAAGAGAAGTCAGGATCCAAACAGACCGGAATCACGCGGTGATGACAAGCGGACCTTATCGATATGTGCGCCATCCTGGCTATTTGGGTAGCGTGTTAGGCTTGATAAGCTTTCCCCTTATTGTGGGATCGGGCATCGCATTATTGGGTTCAGCCCTTTGTATAGCGGGCATGATCGTCCGCACTTACTTGGAGGATAGGACGTTGCGCCAAGAGTTGTCCGGCTATGCGGACTATGCTCGCACTGTTCGATACCGGCTGATACCGTATGTGTGGTGATAAGGTTGGTTTGCCCTATGTGTCTTGCGCCAAAATACGCAGATCTAGGGGCGCAACCTCGATTTTACCTGTACACGTTTCTCCACTCAGCATATCCAACCAAGTGCCGGGAGGCGTAAAGGACAGGGCTTCCTCGGTATAGTTGAGCGCGAACCATAAACGCTCGTCTGGGCCTATGCGCTGGTAGACATGCAGCCCGGCGGGCGTTTCGCACAGATTGGAGACGCCGGTCTCGGTGCACAGGTAGGTGATCAGTGCGGACAAACTCTCTCCCCGTAGAGAAGCCCCGACATAGATGACCTGGCCTTTGCCGAACCGGTGGGCCGTGATTGCGGGGCGATCCTCGCGCCAGCCACTGGCATAAGTCGCCAGTACATCTGCCGTGATAGGGTGCACTTCGTCGGACAAGATGGAGGCCTCGGTCCCTTCCAATCCAGGAATAGCAACGCTGTGCAGCGGCAGTGGCTCGTGCAAGGGTGAAAGG
The DNA here is from genome assembly GCA_046260035.1 of Anaerolineae bacterium. Lineage (GTDB taxonomy): Bacteria > Chloroflexota > Anaerolineae > B4-G1 > SLSP01 > DSWT01. The sequence goes on along the minus strand of JBJYXQ010000699.1, from coordinate 104 downwards.
TCACTCACGCGGATGCCGGCTGCGTCGGCCAGTGGCCCGGGGCGCGGGGTATCAAAACTCACGTTGTATTCGTCGACCACGCCGCTGGGCGCGGTCAGGCAGAG
>JBJYXQ010000698.1:0-4101 GCA_046260035.1 Anaerolineae bacterium | reverse complement strand
TTTGCGCTGATCGCCCTGGGCGTGTTTCTGTTCATGCGGGCATTGCTGCGCCCGGTCAAACGTACTATAAAGGAATAACGGCTGTTGAGTCTCATAAAGTCGTACCGGTAGCACTTTAACAAAGTCTCGAAAAATCGTACCGCGGCTTCGGCTACTGATGAAGAGCGTGTATGCTAGCAGCATACTATGTCATCAGTATCGCAAGGAGGCATGGGATGGGGCGGCACGGTAAAGCAACCCAATTGCAGGAACGTATGGAGATAGTAGAACGTAGTGCCACGGGCGCAAGCGACGCGGGGGTGGCCGCGGTAGTAGGGTGGTCGCGGTGGACGGTGCGCAAATGGCGACGCAAAGGTCAAAGGCAAGGCCGCAGCGGGTTAGCTTCACGCTTGGGACGCCCGGCTAGCGGGGCGTTGAGTAGCTTTGATCCGCGCATTGCCCAGGCCGTCAAGGCGCTACGCGCGGCCCAGCCTGGTTGGGGGCCAACCACCCTAAAGATAGAGTTGGGCAAAGCCCCGCACTTGACGACCCTACGGTTACCCAGCCGTTCCCGCATTGCGGCCTTCCTGCGGGAAGAAGGGCTCACGCGCCCTTACGCCTACCATACGGAACTGGAGCAGCCTGCTCCCCAGTTCGTGACTGAAGCGCATGAAGAATGGGAGATGGATGCCCAAGGGGTACAAATGGTCGCGGGAGTAGGCGCGGTCTCGGTGATCAACATCGTCGATCGCTATAGTCGCCTGAGGATCGCGAGTTGGGGCTGCGTAGGGCGGAGCAAAGCGGGAACCGAAGAGTATCAACTGGCGTGTCGCTGTGGTTTCCTGCGCTATGGCTTGCCCCGGCGGATAAGCCTGGATCACGACACCGTATTCTACGATAGCAATAATCCTTCGCCCTTCCCGTTACGCGTTCATTTATGGCTGCTGGCCCTGGGAATTGAAGTCCGTTTTATCACGCAAGCACCGCCCGCCGAACACGCGGGCATTGAGCACAGCCATACGCTCCTCACCCAGCAAGCTTTGCGGCAGACCTTTACCACAGCGGCGCAGATGCAAGCGGTCTTGGATGAACGCTGTGCCTTTCTTAATACCGAATACCCCTCGCGTACTTGGCACGGACAAGCGCCGTTAGTCGCCCATCCACAGGCCCAACAGTCCGCACGCAGTTACACGCCCGAAACCGAAAGCGCAACTCTCGACCTACAACGCATCTACGCCTATCTGGCCCGCCACCACTGGTTCCGCCAAGTCAGTGCGCAAGGACAATTCACCTTGGGCGGGGAGCGTTATGGTCTGGGTTGCGCCTGGGCAGCACAGCCTATCGAAATCACCTTTGACGCCGCGACGGCTGAGTTCGTTTGCACTTCCGCAGATGGGCAACGTTGCCAACGCGTGTCCAGCAAAGGCTTAACCAAAGCCGAACTGATGGGTGAACTACCGCCCTGGGACAATCTCCCGGCTTATCAACGGCGCTTACCGTTCACCCCAGCGGCACAACGCGAAGAGGCCCTTTACCAAGAATGGACCGGTACGATTTTATGAGACTTGTTAAGGTACGACTTTACGAGATTCGACAAGGATTATGCGACTAAAGCTTTTTTAAGAGTGTTTTTTGTTTTCGGGCGACGCCCGAAAACAAAAAACACCTCTTTATCCCGCGCCTTTAGGCGCAATTTCTTCGCGAAGGGGAATTAATCTATGAACAAAGTACTTCAAAACAAAATTGCACTCGTGACCGGAGGTGCGCAAGGACTTGGCGCAGCACTGTGTAAGCGACTCGCGCGCGAAGGTGCGCACGTCATCGTCGCCGACCTGAACCTGGAAGGCGCGGAGGAAACCGCTGCCACCATCGCCGCGCAAACAGGGCAACGCACGCTCGCCGTCAAAGTGGACGTGTCCAACGAAGCACAGGTCGCCGCAATAGTCGACCGCACCATCACCGAGTTCGGACGGCTGGACATCGTCATCTCCAACGCCGGTATCCTGATCTCCGGCGCGGTGGACGACTTCGATGCCAAGAAATGGCAGGCCGTCATCAACGTCAACCTCGTCGGCTACTTCCTGATCGCCAAGCACGCTGCCCGCGTGATGAAGCCACAAAACAGCGGCATTATCATCCAGATCAACTCCAAATCCGGCAAGAAGGGGAGCTTCAAGAACTCAGCCTACGCTGCATCGAAGTTTGGCGGCATCGGCCTGACGCAAAGCCTGGCGCTGGAACTGGCCGAAGAGGGCATTCGCGTCAACGCCGTCTGCCCCGGCAACCTGCTCGATTCCCCCCTATGGACCGAATCGCTGTTCAAGCAATACGCGAGTAACCAGGGCATCACGGAGGAAGAAGTGCGCCAGAAATACATCGACCAGGTGCCGATGAAGCGCGGCTGCACCTACGACGACGTGTGCAATGTCGTCATCTTCCTGGCCTCCGATCAATCCAGCTACATGACCGGGCAGGCGATCAACGTCACCGGCGGGCAGGAGATGCACTGAGAGAAAGTTTTTATCGCTAATTCCCATAAATCGACCCCGGTTTGATCTTCGCGAAAATAGGAGTAGATTCGTGGTTGTGATCCATAGTATCGAAAGGAGACCCTATGAAAGGCAAAATTGAAGCTGCCCTCAAAAGCAGCAAGGCGGACTACACCGAAATCCGCCTGGAAGAAAGAGAGGCAACCACCGTTTCTTATCGCGGTGCCGATCTGGAGAACGCCAGTTCTGTCATCGATGCCGGCGGCATCGTGCGCTGTATGTGCAAAGACGGCGGCTGGGGCGTCGCCACCTTCAACGCGCGCGATGACCTGATCGCCAAAGTGGAGCAGGCCTATCAGTGCGCCAAAGTCGTTCAGGCTGAAGAGCCGATAGAACTGGCGACAATCCCCGTGGCTGACGATCACCTCACCGTCTCGCTGGCGCACGATTTCCGCGGCGTCTCGCTGGCGGACAAGAAGGCGCTGGTCGAAGGCTACAATGCCATTGTGCGCGGGCACAGCGATAAAATCGTGGACACTATCACGGCATACCGTGACATCTTCAGCCACGTCCACTTCGCCAACTCCGAAGGCGCGTGGATTGAGGAAGAGCGTCCGGAAGTCACCCTGTTCGTCGTTGCCATTGCCCGCGACGGCAACAATATCCAACAGAGCCACGAAAGCTGCGCGGCGCAGAAGGGCTTCGATTTCGTCCAAAACCGCGAAGCATTAGCGCAAACGGCTGCCCGCCGTGCTGTAGAGATGCTGAGTGCGGAAACGGTGGTCGGAGGACGGTATCCCGTCGTAGCCAACCCAACGCTGGCCGGGGTCTTCGTCCATGAAGCCTTTGGTCATCTCTCCGAGTCAGACTTTATCTACGAGAACCCCAAGGCGCGCGAGATGATGGTCCTGGGACGCCAGTTCGGGCAGGACATCCTCAACGTTTTCGACGACGGTAGTGTTCCCGGGCTGCGGGGCACGCACAAGTACGACGACGAGGGAACTCGCACCCGGCGCGCCGACCTCATCAAAAATGGTATCCTTGTAGGCCGGCTGCACTCCCGCGAGACGGCGGCCAAGATGGGTGAAGCGCCCACCGGCAACGCCCGCGCCATCACCTACCGCCACGCACCAATCGTACGGATGACCAACACGGCGATCGAGAATGGAACGACCCCGTTTGAGGATTTGATCAAAGACATCAAACTGGGGATTTATGCCTGCGACGCCTACGGCGGCAACACCGAACTGGAAAGCTTTTCATTCAGTTCCGGCTACGCCTACATGATCCGCGATGGGCAGATCGCTGAAATGGTCAAAGATGTGATTCTGGCCGGCAACCTGTTCACCACGCTACTGAACATCGATGCCATCGGCAACGACTTCCAGTGGCTTGAAAAGGCCGGTGGTTGCGGCAAAGGCGGGCAAAACGGGCTACCCGTCTCCTTCGGCGCGCCCCACATACGCATTCAGAACGTCGTAATTGGAGGGAAGTAACTATGGACTTGTTAGCACATCTAATTCCGCAGGCCGAGCAGGTGGAAGTTACCCAACTCAGCAATGAGACCACTATCGTAGCATTTGAAGCCAATCGACTGAAGACCAGCAAAGTGGAAGAGACTGCCGGCATGGCT
>JBJYXQ010000697.1:0-4205 GCA_046260035.1 Anaerolineae bacterium | reverse complement strand
CAGGCGCTCTACGAGAAGTACCATGATGAAGGTTTCGAAATCCTGGGATTCCCCTGCAACCAGTTTATGAACCAGGATCCCGGCACCAACGAGGAAATCCAGAACTTCTGCGAGGTGAATTACGGGGTCACGTTCCCCATGTTCGCTAAGGTCGATGTGAATGGGGCGGATGCGCATCCACTCTACGAATATCTAAAGAAAGCCGCTCCGGGTGTGTTGGGGCTGAAGGCGATCAAGTGGAACTTCACCAAATTTCTGGTGGATGCAGAGGGGAACGTGGTGAGGCGTTTTGAGCCAAATGTTGAACCAGCCAGCATTGAACCAGACATTGAAGCGCTCTTGCAATAAGCACAGTTTTCAGTAATCTATATCAAAGGGGGGAATCAAGATGAAAGATCGAACACGACAAATTGTTGTAGTGCTGACCATCCTGGTCACGCTCATCGTCAATATCTTGGCGAACGCTCTGCCAATAAACGGCCTGGACACTGGGGAAATATCCGACCGTTTCCAGGTATATTTTGTCCCGGCGGGTTACGTGTTTTCCATCTGGGGATTGATTTATATCGGCTTAATTGCCTTCGCCATCTTCCAGGCGTTGCCTTCGCAGCGGGAGAACCCTCGCCTGAGGGCCACCGGCTGGTGGATCGCCCTTGGTGGAGTTGCCAACAGCGTGTGGATTTTCCTCTGGCACTATGAGCAATTTCCCCTGACGCTGATCGCCATGCTGGTATTGCTCGCCACGCTCATCATTACCTATCTGCGTCTCGGTACCGGCCGGACGAAGGTGTCCACGGCGGAAACCTGGGCGGTGCGCGTACCCTTCAGCATCTACCTGGGGTGGATCACGGTGGCGACGGCTGCAAATGTAACCTCTTTGCTCGATTATTTGAACTGGGGCGGGTTCGGGATCGCTCCAGAAATCTGGATGGGCATTGTGTTGGTTGCGGTGTTGGTAATCGCGACCTTAATGGCCTTCACCCGCCGCGACGTGGCCTACGCGATGGTACTGCTGTGGGCCTTGGCCGGGATTTCGGTGAAGCACGCCGGCGTCACCGCCGTGGTTATTCCTACCTGGATCACCTTCGGGCTGGTGGCGTTGACGCTGGCAGCGGCGTTCTTTGTGCGCCGGCCCCGGCTGGAGCTCGCCGAATGAACATTGGCATGGTCTTGAAGATCGTAGCGGCTTTGGGGACAGCGGCGACCGGATTGCTGGCATTGGTGAAACCCTCCGCGGCCTACGGCTTTACCGGGTTGAAGGCGGAAGGGGTGCGCGGGGTGTCCGAGATGCGTGCGATTTTCGGCGGTTTGTTCATTGCGTTGGGTATTGCGCCGCTGTTTCTTGGCGCGACCGCGTATCAAATGTTGGGTATCGCTTATCTTGCGATCGCCGTGGTGCGTGCGTTCTCCATTGTGTTCGATAAATCGTATGCGCGATCCAATATCATCAGCCTGGTGATTGAAATTGTGTTCGGAACATTTTTGATCGTATAGCAGGAGGTGGCCATGCCAGTACGTATTGTTACGGATAGCACATGTGATTTGCCTGCCGAGACGGTTGCCCAATATGGCATTTGTGTTGTACCGCTCTACATCAACGTGGGCAAGCAGGGCTTTCTGGATGGTATCGACATCACACGCCAGGAGTTTTATGAGAAGTTACCTGCGTTTCCGGTTCATCCTACTACGGCAGTCCCGTCGTCCCAAAAATTTCGGGCGATGTATGATGCCCTTGCCGATGAGGGTGCAACGCATGTGCTATCCATTCATATCTCGAAAGCGTTGAGTGCCGTCATGGATGTGGCACAGATCGCGGCGCAAGAGACTACTTCAACAGCGGTCACGGTAATCGATTCGCAGCAGTTGAGCCTGGGAACCGGATTCCTGGTCGAGACGGCGGCGAAAATGGCGGCGGATGGCCGTTCCGTTGCCGAAATCCTGCCCGCGCTTGATGCTCAAATGCGACGCTCGCGTGTGTTCGCGGCGCTTGATACGTTAGAATATTTGAGGCGCAGTGGACGGATGAACCGGTTCCTGGCAAATTTCGGTACGATGTTGCAACTTAAACCGATTTTGACGATGCACGCCGGCAATCCTGGCACTGAACGCGTCCGCACACGCGAACGTGCCACACAGCGGTTGCTCGATATGTTGCGTGCTGCTGCCCCATTTGAACGCGTCGCCATCGTTCATGCCAACGCGTGTGATCGTGTCGCCGAGTTGCGTGCGCGTGCCGTAGCGCTCTTGCCCGATGGCGATATTCCGGCGGTTGGCATTACCCCCGTCATCGGGGCCCATCTTGGCCCAGGCGCATACGGATTTGCCGTCGTAAGCGCGTAACAGCGATAGTTCCACAAGCTCAGGCCAGTTGGAGACTGGCCTGAGCTTCTCGTTAACTTCTCTTATGTTTGTCCGCTTGTCTATTTGCACTTCTCTCACAATGATGATAAAGTCATCCCCAATACGATAGCAACTATCGTCTATCCGATTGCTTCTGGAGGGATTATGGCTGAGAGATTCTTTTCCACGCCCGTCAAACCGGATTGGGAAGCGTTCCGTGCCTGCATCGAGCGCAAGGGAACGCCGAAGCGAGTCCATCATATCGAATTGTTCCTCGATGGCGAGGTGCAGGAAGCCGTCTGCCAACGCTTTGGCCTGCTTGCGGGGTTGGACGAGCGCGATCCATACTTCGACTGGAAACGAATGATCCGCATCCAGCGTTTTCTGGGCTATGACTACGTGCGTCAGGGTGCCGACGATATCGAGATGCCGCTGCACCGCGCCGAAACGGAAGACACCGCCGGGTTGCAGCGTGCCGGAGGGCGTTCCTACGTGGACGAGCGCCAGGGCCCCATCACCAACTGGGACGAGTTCGAGCGATACCCCTGGCCCGATCCCCACAAGTTGACCTACCGTGCCTTGGAATGGTATGACCGAAACTTGCCCGACGACATGTGCATCATCGGCAGCGGCGGCTTCGCGCACTTTGCGGAGTACGTCACCTGGCTGATGGGCTACGAGACGCTGTGTTACGCGCTTTACGATCAGCGTGACCTGGTCCAGGCGATTGCCGATCGCCTGATGGATCTGTATACGATCGTTTTGGAGCGCATCTTGGAATTCGAGCGTGTCCAAATTGTCTGGGGCAGCGACGATATGGGGTTCAAGACCGGTACGCTCATCAGCCCCAAAGACCTGCGCGCATTCGTTCTGCCCGGGCACAAGAAAATGGCGGCGATGGCGCACGCGGCGGGCAAGCCATATCTCTTGCACTCCTGCGGAAACCTCGAAGCGATTATGGAAGACCTTATCGAGGACGTGAAAATCGATGCGAAGCACTCGTTTGAGGACACCATCGAGGACGTGCGCGACCTGAAGCCGCGCTACGGCAACCGCATTACGCTGCTCGGCGGCATCGACCTCGATTTCCTCTGTCGCGCCGACGAAGCCGCCGTCCGTGCGCGGGTGCGGGACACGCTCGACGTGTGCCAGCCGGGTGGCGGGTACTGCCTGGGCACGGGTAACAGTGTGGCCAACTACATCCCGTTGGACAATTATCTGGCGATGCTTGATGAAGGGCGCAACTACCGGCTTTGAGTAAGGAGGCGTATTATGAAGGACTGGTATCGCTTATCTATCACTGACATTCTGAAGGGACTGGGTACAGACGCGGAGCAAGGACTCAGTGACGAACAGGCGAATAACGCGCTGCGCGAACATGGTCCGAACGAATTGATTGAGCGGGCTGCGAAAAGCCCGTGGCGGATGCTGTTAGCGCAATTCACTGAAACAATGGTCGTCATCTTGATTGTGGCGGCGGTCGTATCGGGTCTGCTTGGCAAGTTTACTGAGATGATTGCCATCCTGGCGATTGTGTTATTGTTTGCCATTTTGGGCTTTGTTCAGGAGTATCGTGCCGAGCGAGCGATGGCTGCCTTGAAAAAACTGGCTGTGCCTAACGTCCGTGTGCGACGCGGCGGTCAGGTTCGCGAGTTGCCGGCCCGCGAATTGGTTCCCGGTGATATTATCTTGTTGGAAGCTGGCAATGTTGTGCCCGCTGACGTACGTTTCCTGGAAGCGATTAACCTGCGTGTCCAAGAAGCCGCGTTGACCGGCGAATCCGAACCTGTGGAAAAGCATGCTAAGCCGTTGGACGAACCTGACCTGCCCCTCGGCGACCGGCGCAACATGGGCTACATGGGCAC
>JBJYXQ010000696.1:0-1760 GCA_046260035.1 Anaerolineae bacterium | reverse complement strand
TTGAGGCCGGTGAAGTAGAAATCGCGGCTCTGCCCGGGGATTGGCCGAACGCGCAATTTGCGAACTTCGCCGGTGAGATCGCCTTTGTGGGCTACACGCTCGAACCGCGAAGCCTGACAGCAAGAGAGACGTTCACAGCGACGTTGTATTGGCAAGTTTTGACCAAGCCGCGCTATGATTACGCCATCTTCGCGCAAGTCCTGGATGCTGACTATCACGTCTGGGGCAGTTACGATGGTGGAGGCGTCACCTGGACGCCCGGCGAGGTAGTGACGGTGACCCGGCCCATCACGCTGCTCCCGGAGACGCCGCCAGGCAGTTATCCGCTGCAGGTGGGGTTGTTCCATTCAGAGACCGGCCGCTTGCCGGTGATCGCCGAGGATGGGCACTATCTCGAAGAGCGGGTGCTCCTCGGTCCTATTTCCGTGCGGGCGAAATAATCAGCGAGTGGTATTGCAGAAGCGCTATTGACCGTGATCCTCTAGCACGGCAAGAACGACGACATCCCCCTGCGTTGTCCCATCGACCTGCACCGGCAGACGCCGGATGTCGGGACGAGTGTACAAACCTAGGAGTAGACTGTATTCTCCGGTTGATAGATCGGTTCCCACGGGGAGTAAATGTGTCTGCACTACAATTTCACCCGGTTGCCAGTTCCACGCGGGCGCGTCGAGCCGATCCTCCTGCGCCACGACCTGCTGGTTAGCATCAAGCAGTTGGACGAAGATGGCGGCATCGTACCCGTAGCGGTCGGGCGGCACCGGCCCCAGCGGCGTGGCGTCGATGACGCGCCAAACCGTTGTCACCGCCAGCGTCTGCCCGGCGACGATGGTCTCTGGTTCCACGGTGTACTCCAATAGCGCAATCGCGCCGCCGAAGTTGACGGGCAACTGCAGTCCATCGGCAGTTGTGATGGTGTGAGATGGGTGCAATGCCTCGAGTGTGGCTTGCGGATTCCAGTCGTAGACATCGAAGGCGTTCCCTGTTCCCTCGACCGGAACGTGCGCCGTCTGCGCGCCGACCAGCGCATCCGACAGGTTTGCAGCCAGCGGTGCGCGGGAGAGCACGACCAGCCGTGCGGCTGTGCTATCGGGCACGACCAGCGCCCGGCGTCCATCCGTCCAGCGCAGGTCGGCTTGGTGCTCAGTGGGCATCACCCACGCGATGTAAGGATCGTGTGGCAGGGTGGGGAAGGCGACCGAAACGACGGTTGGCTGGTCGCTGGGATGGGCGTCGATGTATTCCAACGCCTGGTACAGGTCGCTGAAGTATGTCCCGCGTGTGTCCGGCGATTGCCCCCAACGGATGAAATAGTCGCGATAGGTCAACCATCCCCCGCCGATGAGCACGACTACCAGTGCCACTGGCATGAAGGCGGACGCCCAGGACTGGCGACGTCGTGCGATCCAGGCGATCCCTTCAGCCAGGGCTATCCCAGGGAAGATATAAGCGGTAGGCTGGGCGACGATGGCGCGCAGCGTGGCGCTGTGCAGTTCGCTCAACATCGCCGGACCCAGACCGGCGAGGAGCCACAACACGCAGAATGCCGCCGCCGGTCGCCGCCAGCGCCACAGACAGAGCGCGATCCCGATGACAAAGAGCGTCCCGGTCAACGGGTCAAATACCGGTCGTCCGGGGATGTTGTAGGTGACGAAGGGATCGCCGCGAAAGGTGAACATCCCCAGCACGGCGAGAACGTTCTTCAACAGCGGACCAAAAGATCCGCTCCGAGCTGCTTCCAGTGGACCGGTCAAGTGGCC
>JBJYXQ010000695.1:1304-3635 GCA_046260035.1 Anaerolineae bacterium | reverse complement strand
ATCCCGGGCAAAGTGCCCTCCAAGTCGCCGGAGTGCCGCCCGGACAAGTCAGTTACCTGGATGCTTTGGGCGTTTGAACGCCCACAGAACCACCGTGGCTGCCTGGATATCCAGCAGCCACGGTGCAGGGTCAACTTGTCCACCGGTGAATCTGCCGGCTTTGACCAACACACCGTCAAACTCACCAACACAAGCTAGAACCGAGTCGCTCTTGGCAAATTGCTATTTCTATCCAATGCGGTAGAATGACCGGCAGTTATCAAGAGAGGACGGACATGAAACCTACCATTCTCAATCAACGCTATCGCTTGGTAGAACTGGTCGGCGCAGGGGGGATGGCGACTGTTTACCGAGGCGAGGATTTGCTCCTGGAACGTACGGTCGCCGTCAAGTTCCTGCGCGAACCTTTCGCCAGCGATCCCGCTTTCCGCGAGCGCTTCCTGGGCGAGGCGCGGGCGGCGGCACGGCTGGATCATCCCAACATCGTGCGCATCTACGACGTCGGTGAGGACGAAGGCAACCACCCGTACATCGTCATGGAAATCGTCGAAGGGGAGGATCTCAAAACGCTTATCCGCCGCGATGGTCCCCTTCCTGTGAGCCAGGCCCTCAATTTGGCGCGCCAGATCTGCGCGGGTGTTGGATTGGCGCATCGCGTCGGGATCGTTCATTGCGATTTGAAGCCGCAGAACATCCTGGTAACCTATGAAGGTCGGGTCAAAGTCGCCGACTTCGGGATTGCACGGGCATTCCAAGGCGAAGAACATCCATCCCAAGAGGAACCGGAGGAGGACGTCGTGTGGGGCAGCCCACATTATATCGCCCCGGAACAGGCGATGGGCAAGCAGCCCACGCCCGCTACGGATGTCTACAGCATCGGCGTGATGCTGTACGAGATGCTCACCGGCGTGCCGCCCTTCCACGATCCGGATCCCGCTGCGCTGGCACTCAAACACGTGCAGGAAGAGCCAGCTTCGCTGCGATCGCTGAATCCGCGTGTGCCGCCCGGCCTGGAACTTCTGGTCCGTAGAGCGCTCTCCAAGGATCCATCTGCCCGCTATCACAATGCAGACCAACTCGGTATGGCCGTCAGCGCATACATCCAGCAGGGGACAGAGCACACCCAGACACAAGCCGCCGTCAGTGTACCTCGCACCGATCCACTTCTCACACCACCACCTGTCACCACTATCCCCAGCGTGCAAGAGGAGCACACACAGCCCGTCGCCGTAGAGACCGAACCGGATTATAAACTGTGGGTGCTCATCGGTATAACCGCCATACTCGTCATCGGATTGATTCCGCTGTGGATTATCGTAGTCCAGAAGTACACGGGGCCAGTTGTTGTGCCGACGGTGAGTACCACTTCGCCAACAGCGACCGTCGCTCCTGATGTAGAGCTCGTCAGCGTGCCCAATCTCACCGGGCTGAGCGCGCCGGATGCGCAACGACTGGTCGAGGGCCTGGGATTACGCCTGGAAATCCTCGGTGAGCAGGAGAGCACCGACGCACGGCCCGGCGCAGTCCTGGAACAAACCCCCACCCCCGGCAACCGTGTCGAGGTGGACACGACCGTGAGCGTAGTGCTTGCCACCGGACGTCCCCTCGTCCTGCCAAACGTCGTCGGCCTCAATCTCAACGATGAAAATGTCGAGGTACAGGACGGGCTGGAAGCGGATGGCCTGATCGTCTCCGTCGAACAGATTTGGAGCACCGAACCTGCCGGCGTCATCCTCGAACAAGTGCCGGACCCGGGGACCGAAGTGCGCGCTGGCAATACGATCACTCTGACGATCAGCGGCGGAACCAGTCTGCCGATCCCTATGCAGGTCAATCTTAACAACCAGGTAATGCTGGAAGATGCGCGCATCTCCCAACTGGTCTACCAGCCCGGCGACACGGTGGGGCTCACCCTCCGTTGGCAAGCTTTGCAAGCCATTCCGTCATCCTACAAAGTTTTCATCCACGTGCTGACGCTCGATTACGGAACGTTGATCGCGCAGCGAGACATCGAGCCGATGAACGGACTGCGCCCTACCAACAGTTGGACCCCAGGCGAGATCATCAACGACCCGCACCAGGTTTTGATCCCCAAGGACACCCCGGCAGGCACATATCAGATCCGCGCGGGCCTCTACAACGCTGATGGACGAATGCCGGTCGTTGATGCCGGTCAAACACAGGTCACGGATAACACCATCTTCATTGTTACGATCGAAGTGCGGCCATAACCAAGGGGAAACAGACTGCAGGGCTATCGCATTTGGATTTTGCCCCTCCCTGACCCTCCTCCTGCGCTTTATGCAGGCCTGCGCTTCGCGCGGGGAAGGG
>JBJYXQ010000695.1:0-1204 GCA_046260035.1 Anaerolineae bacterium | reverse complement strand
GTGATAGCCCTAAAACAGACTGTAGTAACTCCAGTTTTTTCGTGGTTTTCTGGTATAATACTGGAAAAGGTTTGAGACAACGCGGTGGAAATCTGCACCGCAGAATAATGTGGGGTATGGTGAGGTACAAAGGCCCCTAGAGGGCTGAGGAGGTTTTCGATCATGAAATCTAAACAAGGTAGCGGTAATTTCGTTTACCTTATCGTGGTTGCGGCGGTGCTGTTTCTCGTCTACAGCTATCTGGCTGGCGGGTCAAACAGCCCAACCGTTTCGCTCAATCAGATTGCTGACGACATAGATGCCGGGAAGATCGACACCATTACGGTGCGCGGCGATTTGCTGCAGGTCGTTTACAAACAACAGACATCGGACGGTGCCGGAACAAGCGACCAGCCCGTCATCTCGCGCAAAGGCCGAGAATCATCGCTGATAGAGCAACTGCAGGCCATGGGCGTAAACGAAGAAATGCTCCGGGAAACCAACATCGAGTTCGCCGAGCCAACGGATTGGAGCACATTGGTCAACCTAGGCATCACCGTCGTGGGGATGATCGTACTCGGCGTGCTCTTCTTCTTCTTCATCCGCCAGTTCCAAGGCGCGAACAACCAGGCGCTTTCATTCGGCAAGAGCCGGGCGCGGATGTTCTCCGGCGACCGGCCAACCGTCACGTTTGAGGATGTGGCAGGTATCGAGGAATCCAAAGAAGAGCTTAAAGAGATCGTGGAGTTCCTCAAGGAACCCCAGAAGTTCATCAACCTCGGGGCACGCATTCCCAAAGGTATGCTGCTGATGGGAGCCCCAGGCACGGGGAAGACGCTCCTTGCTAAAGCTGTCGCCGGAGAAGCGGGCGTACCCTTCTTCAGCATCTCCGGCTCTGAGTTCGTCGAGATGTTCGTCGGCGTAGGAGCCAGCCGTGTGCGCGACCTGTTCGACCAGGCCAAGCGGCACAGCCCGTGCATCGTCTTTGTCGATGAGATCGACGCGGTGGGACGGTATCGCGGCGCGGGATTAGGCGGTTCGCACGACGAGCGCGAGCAGACGCTCAACCAGATTCTCGTGGAGATGGACGGCTTCGACACCGATACTAACGTCATCGTCGTCGCGGCCACCAACCGGCCCGACATCCTTGATCCGGCGTTACTACGCCCTGGGCGCTTCGACCGGCGCGTCATCCTCGATCAGCCTGACATACGCGGGCGCGAAG
>JBJYXQ010000694.1:1727-4076 GCA_046260035.1 Anaerolineae bacterium | reverse complement strand
TTCAATGTCAGGCTTTCATCACCACGCTGGATGTGAATCTGCGGCGCGGTGAACGCACACTGGCAATAGGGATTGTCAAAGCGTGGATAGTCGTGGAGTGAGCTCTCCTCTCCTGCAATCCGCAGCGGTCCGGTCCAGCCAAAATCGAGCTGATCCTGCGAAGGGGATTTGTAGCTGACATGCAGCCCGGCACAGGTCACGGTGCTGGCAGCAACCGCATCCACAAAGGCCGCGAAGTCGCCCCAATCGGCGCGGCAGCCCATCTCGACCAGCCAGATGTTGTCCGGCGACTCGGTCCGTGCCTCAACGACCGCTCCATCACCGTCCGCCAGCCAGCGTACTGGATGCTGGCTGTAAAGTGCGAGATAGCCGTCATCCTTGCGAGCGAAGGTCCAGTGCCTACGCTCGACGACGTCGTCGAACGCAGCGCGCGGGAAATAAGCGTGCGAGAACGGGAAAGCGTCATCCGGCGGGGCGTGATAGATGCAGGCAAGGACATTGCGGTGCTGCGCGGCGCGCGGCATCACGCCGTTGCCCGCCCAAAAGTTGGGACGTGAAGTCTCATCCGCTGCGCCGGGATGGTTGGTGAAGACGACAGCGTCGATACCAAGCGTGGCCTGCCACGTATGCTGCTGGTAGCCGGGTTTACCAGGACGATAGTCCTGTGCGCAACTGAGCAAATAATCCGGCGTGCAGTAAGTCTGAATGTGCACCTCAGTCATCGCGTGACAGTCGATGACGGGATCGATCTCACCCAACTCCGCCTTTTGCCAGGCGAACAACTTGTCGTAGCGCGCCTGATAATCCTCGTAGAGCATGATCTGGCGCTCGGCCCGCGTCCGCTGTGCCAGGTCGTAGATGCTGGGGTGGATGTAGTCCTGGATGCTCCAGAACAAGTGCCCGTCCTCCATATCGTCGAAAGACAGGCCATATTTGGGCGCGTCGGCGATGTCGATACTGTGTCGCTCCTTGAACAACAACGGCTCCTGCAAATCGCCCGCAATCGCCGCGAAGAGTGCGGGACAGCGATACGCGCTCGTCGCCAGCGGAATTGTCCCCAGGCTGTGCGGGCTGTTGAACAGCCCCATACCAAACATCAGTTTTGCCGTCGAAGCAGCGGGTTCCCTCCGCCCTCCTTTGATGAGCGGCGCGTAGCTGCGCCCATGCGTGCAGCCAAAGACGCCGCGGTAGGTGTGTAGCGCCATTTCAAAGAGGATGACATCGATGAGCAAGCCAGCCTGGCGGCGCACCTCCGCGTCCCGCGCGAAGTCGTAGAGGTTGACCAGCGCAAGTAAGTCCTCTTCGAAGTAACAATTGGAAAGCCACTCACTAAAGCCAAATCGCGCGCGGAAGTCGAACCAGCGCGTGATGAAGTGCAGCGCGTGGTCGATGTGATAGCGCCCATCGTTACCGTCATTCTCAAAAGTGCGTGCCTCGAAAAGCTGGCCTGCCAGTAACTCGTCGCTGTGGAAGATGATCTGATGATTTTCGGTATGATAACAGCGTTTGTTGTCGCCCGCCGGCTCGTCCCACCAGTACTTGAAGCGCAGCAGGCACGCCTCAATGTCCGTGATCAGGTCGCGCGAGATGCCGGGACTGTCGTGATACTTGTACAGAATGCGCAACAGTCCACCAACAGCGAAGTCGCAACAGTCTTGGCGCGAGTCCACGAAGGCGATCCCTTCGCGAATCGGCGCTTCATCGACTTCCAGACCCAGTTCCAGGCGAGCGATCTGGCTAAAAAAGCCAACGCGACCACCGGGCGACTCGGCAGCGCAGAATTCCAGGTAGCGTTGACGGCGCTGCTCGTAAGTTTCGCGTGGTTCGGGCCAATACACATCATCCACCGTCATTCAATCCCCCTCATGGCATTTCGCGATAATGACCATATAGCGCATCGGCGCATCACCGGTATTGGTCAAGCCGTGCAATTTGGCCGGATCGAGGATGATCACGTCGTTGAGGCCGAGAGACTGCGGCGCTTCGCCATCCACGTTGAGCGTGCCATGTCCTTCGAGAACGTAGAACGCCTCGACACCCGCGTGGGTGTGCGGGGCGTGCGCACTCGTGCCCGGCGCAATTTCTGTGATATGCATGCGTAACGTCTGCGGATCGATGCCCGAATCGACGATATATTTCCCTAACCCTTTCGCTGTTTGTACTGTAAATCCCATAATTATTCTCCCTTAAATCTTAAAATCTAAAATCAACAAATCAAGAAGCTTTATGATCCGGCTTCAAGACAGGTAACCCCGCCTGCCAGATGATTTCCCGGCAGGAAAGATACCACGTTTGCCCCATGTCGTTATTCCCCTGGAAGAAGAGAAACGTACGCCCATCCTCATCCTC
>JBJYXQ010000694.1:0-1627 GCA_046260035.1 Anaerolineae bacterium | reverse complement strand
CATCCTCATCCTCGAAGACGAATGGATGCCCGGATTCACTAGAATTCCACGTTCCCGGCTCCCCGTTGGGCAAGAAGGGTTGATCCGACAGTCGCCGCCAGTGCACGCCGTCCTCACTCGTCGCACAGCCGATCTGCTGCGGTTTGTTGTTATACGCACCGCCGTAGAACATGAAAAACCTGCCACCGTGCTGACAGAGCGCCGGAGCCTCAATACATTCCTGCTCCCAAGGCAACTCCGGCTTGAGGATAGGCGCATCACACAATTGCGTCCACGCGGTACGCCCAAAACCGGAATCCAGTGGCGCAGCCGCCACACCCAGCATCTGAATGCGCATCGCGGGATCGCGCGTCGCGAAATAGAGGAACAACCGGTCATCGTGGACAATCACATCGGCGTCGATGGCACGCCCAACGGTCCAATCGCCTGCCGGCGCAAAAATCGGGTTGGTGGCATTGCGGACGAAGTGCATGCCATCGTCGGAGACAGCGTGGCAGATGGCGTCTTTCGGGCCATTGCCATAAGTTTGGTAGAAAAGGTGCACTCGATCTCCCAAAACAATCGCGCCTGGCGCACATATACCGTTACGCTCATAAGAAGCTTGCGGAGGAATCTCACCAACCTTGCACCACGTTTCGAGATCGTCGCTACGGGCAATACCAATCGCCCAGCCATCATCATCACGCCCATCCCCAAACGATGGCAAGGTATAGTACATCCAGTAGCCACCGGCAAAACGCACCACCGCCGGGTCTTTCGCAAATGGCCGGCCTTTTCGGGAAATATCGGCGAACATCATCGATCCACCTCCATCACAAATCCAAGCGGTAGCGGCACTTCTGCCGCTCGCCCATCTGGTACATATCCGTATCTTCTGGCAGATCAACGATTTCAATAAAAGTAGCTCCAGCGAGTTCGCATGTCCGCCGGGAGGCATAATTATCAGGATTACATGTAATCCACAGGGGGTTCAGGTTGTAATGGCGTGCCAGGGGCATGAGCAGCCTGCAGCTTCTCGCGGCGTAATGGTGACCACGATACATCGGCAGCACCCGATAGCCAATGTGGCCCGCGTACATCACAATGTGGTTTATATTGGAGACGCGTAACTCAATTCTGCCTATCTCATGCTTTCTTCCAACAAGCGTCATCCGGAAGCGATAGGCGGGAACATAACCATAACGCGCATCGCCTGGATACGCTTGGTTCAGGACAAGCATCAAGTCATCGTCCACAAGCTGCCCGGGATCGTAGAACTCAAATGGCGCATTGTTGCGCAGCTTCTTTTTCAGCATCGCTATCACCTGTACGAACACCCCTACATTGTATGTCTACTGTGATACAAGGCAAGCCGCCGTATCCATAATTTGAATCTTTTCCCATTCGCTTTATACTACATACACAAAATTGCAGCGCTCAAAATGTTTCGCACTGTAGAACCTGTGAGAGTAACAAAGATGGCTGAGAAGATATTGGTGGTTGAAGACGAATTAGTGCTTCGGGAGACACTGACATATAACCTGGTCAAGCAGGGATATGAGGTCAGTGCGGCAGCGGATGGGCGGCAGGCAGTGGAGATGGCGCGGCAAACGCCGCCGGATCTCATTCTCCTGGACATTATGTTGCC
>JBJYXQ010000693.1:1609-2974 GCA_046260035.1 Anaerolineae bacterium | reverse complement strand
TCTCGTGTCTCCTGTTACCGGTCAACGGTTGCTAGATACCTGCCACGCCACCTTGCCCGTCGATCCACTCAATATCCATCATCCTACCTTTTACCTTGTTCGCGAACTTCACTGCTGGATACCCCAACAATAGAATGCCCAGAATATGCTCCCGCCTTCTCAATCCCAGACGCTCTCTCGCCACCTTGTTTCTGTCCAGAACGATTACTCCCGCTCCCCACAGGCAACTCCCTATTCCCTGGACCTGTCCGTAGAACGTCATTTGGTCCAATGCCGCCTGCGCGCTCGCCTCAGAGAACGCGATCCTCCGATCTCCAATGATTAACACCATCGCCGCCGGTTTGAACGACTCATGCCTTCTTTCTTCCAGCTTGGCTTTCACATGCGGATTCACCGCAGGGCTTATCCAGCGAAGAAGCCCAAATACGATCTTCGGTTTGAAAAACAGCCGATACATCCTCGAATTGAATCGTTCCGTGATGCGCTCCAACGCTTCGATCACCTCAGCATCATCAACGACTACGGTTCTCAGATGGTGATTGTTAGTTGGGGCGTAAATGCCATACCTCACGACCTCCTCAAGCAGATTGCGATCAATCTTCTTTTCCTTGAAGAACCGGATCGATCGCCTCTCCTTGAACAACTCATCCACTTGCTCTGGGGAAGGCAGACGATTCTCGTCATACCGAACCGGCGGCACGCCGTCCCAGGAAAGCGCCTGCTGGGGGCAAATGCCAGCGCATTGGGTACACCGATCGCAGAGCGCATAGTTGATCGTTGCAATGCCGTCGACGAGTGCTATGCAGCGATTGTGGCAGATTCTTACGCACATACTGCACCCTACACACTTGTTCTCATCTATGACGATCACATTAAGCCTCCTCTTGAATGCCGAATCGACGACGAAGTTGGCAACTCACGGCCCAGTTCAGTCGAGTCGTTAGGCGCGCCTTACGTACAAATAGAACGACACCCCGATATGATATACTGGGTACAGTACAGAAAGCCACACCACCCATTGCGGTGCCGCGTCAAACCATATTACCAATCCTGCCATCATCACACACCAAATCATACTCGACACAAGCGTCAGCCGGTGCAGCACTGGCGATTTCCAGGTGAGATACTTCACCGGCACAAACACCAGCGCGGCAAACATACCCAATACCATCGCGGAAACCCATGGCGCAGCGCCAAGCAGGTAAAGGTAAAAGATCACGATATTCCAATACGAGGGGAATCCCGTAAAGTATCCGTCGTCCGTTTTGGCGACCTCCTGGCAAAATCCGTAGGCCGAAGCCATCAACACCACCGGCAACACCACGATTCCTACACTCGTCACCACGCCAAAATGGTAGGCGAATA
>JBJYXQ010000693.1:0-1509 GCA_046260035.1 Anaerolineae bacterium | reverse complement strand
CAGACCGCAACGACCAAGTCAGGTTGCCTACAGATAAGGTGCAAGCAGCGGGAGTAGGAGCAGGGGCGCGTTTATGATGGCGTGGACAATGACCACAAAGGCTAAACTCCGTCGCCACAAATAGAGAAGCGTCAGCATGATGCTCCCTGGCAGCACTGCGGTTAACACATGAATCCAATCCCAACTCAGTAGATGCAAAAGCGTAAACGCAACCATTGTGATCAACCCGGCTAGCCATCGCCGCCCAACGATCTGGGTCAGACGTTCAATAGTATAGCTCCGAAAAAGCACTTCTTCAGTAAATGAACCGGTAATCCAGGCCGGAATCATGACCCATGTGGGCAAAATCTGCGTCACATTCAAGACGGGAGGTGACTGATTGGTTAATCGCCACACGAGGATGAGCCGCAGAAGAAGCGCCATCAATCTTCATGGCAGAATGCCATCCAGTCGAGCCAATATGACTATTGACACGCCGGCGTTTGCGACAGTCGAGCTTGCCGTTGACCTGTTGGCTGACAATCCAGTTTGACTCTTGATTTCTCCGGCTTTGCTCTTTGGGCCTGCAAAGTTGAGCAGATCTAAAACCCCGGTCCAGATAACACGCCAGGCGCGGGTATTACCTCCCCGTTAGCAACGGGACCTGAATACCCACCCCACGCACCAGTAAAAGTGGGAACCGGCCCGTGTCCTATAACGTTTTGAACCATAGTGGCTGTGGCCCACATGGGAAATCGCATGGAGAATGATTGAGAAAAGTGTTCGAGGTTATTAGCCGCTCCTTCACTCTCTGCTAGTGAACCCAATTCCGCTTCTAGTTTCGCAAGGATTACTTCGACAATCACTACACTAGTTATTCCTGAACTGGCTAAGCAAATGAGGGGGGTCGGCAAATTGAGGGTTGGAGGAGCATGCGGAGCCGGAACGGACGCAAAAGATGGGTACCAAGCAAGTCTGGGAATAACCACTTTCGACTGCCAATCCTCCCAAAGAGAAGCAATGGCCTTCGACGTTTTTTTTGCTATATCATCCGGAATCCCGCTGTTTACCATCAAAGAGCATAATTGGGGATTTAGGCTCGGGCCATCGAGTGTTCCCGGTGGTCCTTCGGCAGTGAACCCATTGATTGTCACGTTCACGAATTTCACCTGTGTGGACCAAACTGCCACTGCGTGCGAAACAGCATCCATCGCTCGCTCGCGCCAAGTGCTCCACTCATGATCCTCCGTCACAGTCGCGATCGCTTTTCCGTACCTTTCTAGGGCGCTCTCCAAAGTTCGTCTTGATGCGGTTGTATCCTCCTGCAAAACACGTCCTATCGACAATAGAAGGTCTTTTTCCGCGGTCATGGTGTTATCAGGCATTTCTATTCTCCTTCCTTTCGACTCGGGTTTAGACTCGGTTTTGTTGAGGTTTTCAGCGTAGCCGGATGACAGCACCAGCGAGCAAAGCGTTTGTATACGCTGTCTCACTTGCCATACCCTGCTGGCAGCAAGCGCCACTGTGCTC
>JBJYXQ010000692.1:2200-7300 GCA_046260035.1 Anaerolineae bacterium | reverse complement strand
TCGTCGAGGTGCGGCAGGCGCAGGGCGTAGGGTGTGCCACAGCGTTCCGCCAGCGACAGAGGTGACGTGAGGCCCGCATCCGCCAGCGGATCATCGGTGAGGGCTACCGGCCCCACGCGCGGACAGCGTCCAAAAGCGATCACCTCGCGCTCGCGCAGCAGCTCCTCGTACCAGGCTAGCGTCGCAGCGTAGGCTCCCGGTTGGCGCGCCAGCGCTCCATAGCCGCGCTGGCTGGCCAACACAATCACGTCCGCGTTCTTTGCGACCTCCGCAAGTTGCGTAGCCTTTGCGACCGTCTCCTCGTCGTAGACTGGCGCGGTCAGCACTGTATAGCGCCCGGCATCGCCCTCGGACAACGGAACGGGCAACGCATGATCCCACTCCTCGACGGCGACGATCGCGCCGGGTGGTACATTCGCGTAGATCCACTGCGAGGCGGCGATCCACGGGTGCGGCTCTGCGTAGATCGAAACCTGCGCCCATCCCAACAATGCCGTGGTCACGAGCGTCACCATTGCCATAACCCGCCGCGCAACCGGCGAGGCAATCACTTTGACGCACACCAGCGCCGCACACGCGGCCCATACCGGATAAAGCGGCAGAAGATAGCGCGGGAACTTGACGTACAGCCCGGCGGTCATCAGGAAAAAGATCAGCGTCCAGAGACAGGCCAAGCGCAGCGCAAACGATCCGCGCCGCCAGCGCCACAGCGCCCATCCCACGCCGACAATGCCCAGCAGCGTCGTCGCTGGGCCAAGTCCCCAGAGCGCCATCTGCGCCAGCGGATAGAGGAAGGGCAGCGTGCCCGCGTACTGGCGCGTGTACGGGAAGATGAAGCGCCCGGAGGCCATCATCGCCTGCACCGCCGGGCCGTTCCAGGATGTTGCAGGCCGCAGCAGCGCCCACGGAGAAGCGAGGGTGAAGGCCAGGAGGAGGGGGATAAGTAGACGGTAGGCAGTAGACGGTAGACGGGATACGTAATGCGTGATGCGTGATGCGTGAGAGTGGTTGCCCGTTACTCGTTTCTCATTACTCTTTACTCGCAACTCGCAACTCGCAACCCACAACGCATATCCCACAACCACCGTCACCGCGCACCACGCCAGCGACGCCTTGCACGCCAGCGCCAGTCCGGCAAGCGCTCCCGCGAGTGTCCAGCGTCGACGGGTTGCCGCGAGGATCGCACCGGAAGCCAGGATCGCACCGAGCACGTCCACGGTGTAGAAGCGCGCCTGCTGGATAGCGAAAGGGGCAAATGTCATCAGCGCGGCGGCGAGCAGGGCTCCCCACGTCCCGGTTGTGCTGCGCCTCCCGGCGAGCGCACGCCCCCACGCGCCGGTCAACGCGACCAGCAGCACGCCGAGTAACCCGGAGAAGAGCCGCAACGTGAAGAGTGGATCAGCGGTGGGCGCAGCCATCACGAACAGTCGCGCCACGTAAACCGGCAGATGTCCGTAGGGGAAATCCGGGGAGGCCACGTTGGGATCACCCCACAGCGGCGTCGCCTGGGCCACTCCGAGAAGGAACCGTTCATCCGGGTGCGCAGCGATGGCAAGACGCACATCCGGCGCGGGGGCATCCCAATCCGGCGCGGGCAGACGCAACGCTGTCGCCAGTAACAACACCGCGATCCATAGCCAGCGCCGACCTGTCATCCTCTATCCTTGATGCACAAAATGTCGTCGCGATAGGACGATCACGCCCAAGGTGATGAGAAGGGGAATCCCCACGAAGGGCACAAAGTGGATGCCTTGAAGCGGCACACCCTTGAGCATCTCCATCTCGGCCGGCGGGAGTTGCATCGGCGCTAGCATCTCCGCGAAACTGGAGCGCGCCAACGTCACAACCGCAGAGAGCGTCAGCAAGCCGAAGTACACCACACTGACCCACCAGGCCCACATTCGCTGTCGCAGGACGCCCCACGTCAGACACACAAGGCTAACGATAGCGATGTCCAACACGAAAAAGCCCTGCACGTCAGACAACCAGACGCCGAACAGCGGGAAGAATCCGTTGAAAAAGAGAGGAACGTGCATGAAAACCACGTAGAAGATGAAGAGAACGACTAACACCAGTACTGGCATCGGCAAGCGCTCGATCGCGTGCGAGCGTGCATCCCTGGCCTCAAACGTCTGGCGGGTGTCCCGGCTCTGGTAGAATCGAATCAACAACACCGGTACGATCAAATACGCCAGTCCCAACGCGACAACCACGAGAAGGCCCACTGTGGAGGACAGGTCCTTGACCGACAGCATGAACAGGAACACGACGATCAAAGGCAGACCCAGAATTAACGCGCACCACAGCAAGCTCAACATCAGGACCCTGGCCCAGCGTCGCGGGCGCACGTGACCATATCCCAACGGGATGCACAAAAACGCGATGGCGTAGTAGCCTACGACCTGCCACGCGATGCTGGCAAACATCAATGAGCCGAATCCAAATCCTTCGTAGTGAAAGCGCCCGCCCTCAGAGAAAAGGTAGAAGCAGTAGATTTCGTAGGGTCCCAGGAATGCCGCGACTGCCCCCACCAGAAGCAATCCAACTCCGATGAGGGCAAGAATTGGTGTTCGATCTTTGTAAACAGAAGGATTCTCTGTGGTCATAAACGTTCACTCTCGCGAACCCGGATCCTCCTCAAGCCCGGAGGTAATTTTTGAGGACGGATTCGTCTTCATCATCAGATACTCTGTGACCCCGTCTTTGTATAAACCCGGTATCGCGCCAACTTGCAGATAGCCCAAACGCTCATACAGGCGTCTGGCCTCAGGATTGAAATCTGCAACCACAAGAAACACTTTCGAAGAATCCGTAAATACGGTCTCCTCAAAAAAGTGGAGCAGTTTTCTTCCAATCCCCCTACCTCGAAACGCTTCTTTGACGGCAATGATATGCAAGTAGGGGAAACTGTGAAACGCACCTTTCAAGACAAACCATATAAATCCCAGACATTCTCCCCGCCTGTCCTCATCCTCATCTACGGCAACGAAGATCTCACCTTTTGAAATTCCTTCCGTGAGTGTGGCGAGGGCCTTTTCCTCCGAGGGAAAGTACACCTGTCCAAGTTTCGAGTTGAGCAGAGCAGCTTTGCAGTCCCCCAAATGCCGTGGTTGCGCTCGTATGATTATAACCATCAGATCATCACCTTCTCTTCTGCCATTTGCGAGCGCGTAAAAACGAGGAACCCAAGACGCACAAGAAGAAGGCACTGATGCCAAACATCCCTCTAGAAAAGGCAACCTCGCCCTGGCTGTGGGCCAAATAGCCAAGCCCGCCGAAAAACATGACGAACATGCCATAGAGCAACTGGTGACCTAACGTATAGACCAGGTTGGCACTTTCGGCCAAACCTTTGACTTTTACTTCCAGTTCTCCATGATTGGCTTTGGTCAGGAGTGCCTGGATATTTCTCGGGATCGTGATCACCGAGAGACCCAGATCCTTAACCGCAGACTCAATCAATTTGACCCAATTTTTATCCTTTCCAAAAACAAACGTCTCCAAATACGGGAGAATCGTTTTCATGGGGTTCATGGTAGGACTGAGATGGGTGCACAGACCCAGCAACAGCAAAAGCGTGCGTTCCATCAGGATCAAGTCCTTCGGGATCTGAAACGTCTCCATAAGTTCCCGGAGAGAGATGTCCATTTTCGAAAAATCTACCATCGCGTCTAATTTGTCCTGCATATCAACGTGAATGTCCGACAAATTCCAAGACTCGACGGTCATCTGTCTCAAGAAATGGCTATAGAGATAGTCAACAAGCTGTTCGACGTGATGGGTATCTTCGCGCAGAGCGATCAATCCCATTTGTTGTAAAGCGGCGGAAATTTGGGCATTGTCGCGTTTGAGGATGCCCTGAAAAAACTGGAGGATGCCTGCTTTCATCTCATCGGACAATCTGGCAACCGCCCCGAAATCCAGAAAAACGATACTTCCGTCCGGCTGGACAAGGATGTTTCCCGGATGCGGGTCGGCGTGATAAATTCCGTCCCTGAAAATCATCTGGCAATATGCAGTGACAACACGTTCTGCGAGGGCCTGCCGGTCGATGTTGAGCTCGGCCAATTTCTCCAGATCGGCTATATTGACGCCGGGCATGTACTCCGTCGTCAGCACTCTTTCCGACGAGAGTTCATGAACCACTTTCGGGAAAAGAACGTGGGGGTTACCTGCAAAATTAGCTGCTATGGTCTCGATGTGCTGTGCTTCCAGGCGGAAATCCAGCTCTTCTCCAATCATCTCGCTGAATTGGCCATGAACATTGCCAAGTCCTTTGATGCGGAAGAAAAAGCCGTAGAAAGAAAGCAACCCCTTGATCGTCCGCAAATCTTGTCTGGCGATGACTTCTATGCCGACATATTGAACTTTTACGGCCACCTGGCGCCCATCGTGGAGCCGGGCCAGATGCACTTGTGCTAAGGACGCGCTGGCAATGGGGTGCGGATCAAATTCTGCGAAGAGCTGCGCTGGATCCGCGCCAAGCTCCTGGCGGATGCGCCCGGTGATTTCGCTCAACGGGCGCGGAGGGATTTTGTCCTGTAGTTCTTCCAATTCTTTCCGAAAGTAATCCGGCAAGAAATTACTCAAAATGCTGATGAGTTGACCCGCTTTAATGAATATACCCTGCAACGAAAGCAGCAATCGCTTCAATCTGTGGGCGTTCCGGCCATAAACCGCCGGCATTCTGCTGCTTTCCCATTCTGCCCCGAGGAGTTTGCCCATGAGATGAAAAAGGCTCAGGTTTATCACAATGAGAAGCGTCACGCCGAAAGCTCGGATAAAACGGAATCGAGCGGGATGGTTGTTCACAGAACCGCCCGGTTTTTCGATATTATCGTTCAGCGTCGGTGCGTTATTTTTCTGGATCATCCTCATAGTATTCCTCGCCACAATGCTTGTTCAAATCGTCTCCTCGAGATTATATTCTCGCCTGCCATAGGCGTCAATTGTGGCCTAAAGGCCGGGGATACAGGGAGATTTTTGGCGTGGGGCTTTGCCCCCCCCCCCAAAAAAACATAAAAAAACCGGGTATGGGGCGAAACAAAAAAAAAACAAATAAAAAACGGAGATGTTAAAAAAGAAAAAAAAAAACCCCCG
>JBJYXQ010000692.1:0-2190 GCA_046260035.1 Anaerolineae bacterium | reverse complement strand
TACTGGTTTTTTTTTGGGGGGGGGATTGCCCCCCCGCCAAAAATCTCCTTAAAAAGCCGCTTTAGCGGCAGAAACACATAAGTACCTCTTAACATGCGAAGATTATAAAACCGATAACAAGAACCCTCGGACTCGACTAAGTAACACAATGCGCTACAATTCAAGGAGTTTTCAGCCAATTACGGAGGAAAGGAGAAAGATGGTGAATACACAAAAGATCATCGTCGTGACCGATAGTTCAGCGTATATCCCTGAAGCCGCCTTATCAGGGCTTGACGTCGCTGTAATCCCCCTTTGGTTGTTCTGGGACAACGATCGACTTCAGGATGGCGTCGACATAGACCCGCCGACTTTCTACGACCGGTTGAAGCAATCAAAAACCCTTCCTACCTCATCGCAACCATCGCCGGCAGAGTTTGTGAGCTTCTTTCAGCAAGTAGCCCCGGCGGGGGAAGCAATCGTTGCCGTGTTGGCCTCGTCCAAGATCAGCGGAACGGTCGCCAGCGCGCGAGCGGCACAAGAGCTGCTTCCCACAATGAACATCCGGGTCGTAGATTCGCTATCCAGTTCGATGGGGCAGGGACTGGAAGTACTGGCGGCGGCACGGGTAGTCGCCGCGGGGGGGACGATAGAGGAAGCAGTTGCAGCGGCAGAAGAGAAGAGAGAAACCGTACAATTTTTATTTGTGGTAGACACGTTGGAGTACCTGCAGCGTGGCGGTCGAATCGGGAGAGCCAAACGGCTGTTGGGGACGGCGCTCAACATCAAGCCGATATTGCAGTTCAGAGATGGCGAGATTGAATCCATCTCACAGGAACGGACGAAGCGAAAAGCGTTAGCGCGGATCATGGAGATAGCGGAGGAGCGTCTGGAAGGCAAACAGATGGCTGAGGCCGCGATCGTCGATGTGGCCACCGAGGAAGAAGGCAATGAGATAGCGGACATGGTCGTGAGGCAATTCGGAACTCCGATAATCCATCGTTCTCCAGTAAGCCCGGTCGTGGGCACCCATGTCGGGCCAGGTGCGATCGGGTTGGCTTTCTACAGTGAACCATGACACCATAAACGATGAAAATGGCGCGTAGTGACGACTTCAGTCGTTGATAGCACAGACGACTGAAGTCGTCACTACTTTTATTGATCAATACACGGACACAGTGTATGCACCGACCGGGTCTATGTGCTCCTTTGCATCAACGCGTGTGAGGATGACGGCCAGTCGCCGGGTGATGCCTGTATCAAGTGCAGGGGATGTATACAGGTAGTGCCCTTGCGCGTTGGCGATGAGCGTCACGGGTTCGTGGATCGCTATGCTGCGCCAACCATTGACTTCCAATTCCCATACCTGAACATGGAATTCAGCCGCAGCCCCAGGCTCCCCGTAAATCTCCAGCGTCAATGGTTTCCCATCAACGACCTCTGCCAAATCAATTTCAACAAAATCCATCCCAAAACTGCTGGGAATGCCTGCCACGCGCGATTGTTCCGAAGTATGGGAGGACAGTGAAGCGCCGGTATAGGCAAAAGGAACACCGGCATAATGAAGATGCTCAACTTCAGGGCCGCAATACAGATAATGCGGATCATATAGGCCATTGCACATACCGGCTTCACCCCCAATGAAGCATCTCCCTCCCTGAACGTTCAGCGCGTAGAGAGCGTGCGCGAAGGCAACCAGACTGTCCTGGTACGTTGCAAACGGGCATTGCGTCGCGGCTAACGCTTGGTTCATCACCAAAGGCATTGCGTTGATGAGATCTGTCGAAGACCCAATGTCAACGATATCGCCGGCGTAGAGAGCGATCAAAGCCTGACGTATGACTTGCATACCGCCGCATTGCTCAAACAAAAAACGCCAGTACACAACGAACGAACGGCCATCCATACCCTGGTAGTGCGAGTTTAACTCGCCCTTTAAAGCACCCCCGCCAATGAAAGTGTTGACATGGGAAATATAGGTGCCCCCATTGGCGAATTCCACCTTCGGCTCACCAACTGAGGATGCCAACACAGCCGTTCCTTCGGTAAAAAACTGCCAATCTTTATGCTGACCGGCGACGTCCTCCTTACCGCCATAATGTAAGGCCAGGTTACGTTGCAAGTTATGAAACAGCTCGTGGTGATACAACCCCATAATCCGCGCGGTCAAAGCATCATAGCGCAAATGACTCGCCATACCGTTAACATTGA
>JBJYXQ010000691.1:5476-9649 GCA_046260035.1 Anaerolineae bacterium | reverse complement strand
TCCGCATTGACTTTGAGACACGCAAAAATGCGCGTGGCTTTCAGTTCGTCGGGCAAATCGCGGGGCTTAGGTACGATGTGGAAGTGGATGTGGTGAAAGCCCTCACTTTCCGCCAAACACAGCACATACTCCTTTTCGCAGTCCAACGTCTCGAAAAGCAGCTTCGTCGCCCGTGCCTGGATAGCGCTCAGCTCAGCGAATTCTTCCGCCGTTAGCTCGTGCAGGGCTTCGGCGTGGCGCTTGAGTACAGCGACGAGCCACCCTTTGAGCGAAGTCGGATAGGCGTGCTCCAGGTACCAGTACGCACCCTCGTAAATCGTCGGGCCGGGGGAAATGCGCTTCTCGCCGGAATTTGAAAGACAGGTCAAACACGTCATCGGTTCCCTCCCTTTACTCGCCAACGAGCAACCAAACCATCGCCGATTGTAATGGCGATACCACACCATCCGGGGGAATAAAGACGATTTCCGCTGGAACTGCACCCGTCAGACCGGTCACATCGACCGGGACACGCACCAGGTGTTCTTCCATCGGGCGCGTTACGGCCGGTGCCGAACCCCGAACGTCGCCTTGCACGCGCACCTGCACCTCGCCAAATACCGAAACGGGCGCGCTCTCGAAGACCACACGCACGCTGTATCCATCCTCCGCGCGGAGATATTGAAGCGTCTCGTAGGGCCGCCATCCGGCCAACTGCTCCGTAGACTGATCCGCCGGGAACAGCAAATAACGCGGCGATTGGTCGAGATCAACGGTCAAACCGTCGTTTCCAGCCGACAGCGTGCTGCGTTCGCCCGTCATCTCGACCACTGTCATAGCATCCAGCGCCAGCGGCAGGCTAATAGCGTGCGTTTCGCTGATCGTCCATAGCGCCATCGCTGCCTGCTCTTCCTTCGCAAAAAGCAGCACATAGTTAGCCCCAGGCGAAGACTCGTCCCGACTTTCCAGCGAAATACGCCGCATAAAACGATACCCATCCAGCGTGGTCAACAACGTTCGCGCAACACGATAGGTCGGCTTAGGTGACAAATCGTGATGCACCGTCCCAAAGTTCTGCTCGATGGCGGTGTGATCGACGCCATCGTCGCGCCAATCGTACCAGATGCTCAGGTTCACATCATAGGCCAGGTTGATCAGCCATTGCCGTGCCAGATACTGCGCCTGCTGTTCCTCGCTGATACCACCGCGCACCGAGGAATATCCCCACTCGCCGGAGAGCACCGGAATCTTCCAGGCCGGGCTGTACCGCTGCAGCAACGTCGCCAACTGCACGTAGCGCGGGCCGGCCTGCTCCGGGATCTCGAAGCCATAAGGATGCACGGTGACGGCATCCAGATTTGCGAACGCGCCCATATCGCCCAACGCTGTTAAGAAAGGCCAGCCGAAGCCGGAGGTTCCCGGTGCCACAATGATGGCGGTCGGGTCCGCCCGCCGGATCGCCGCAGCGGTCTGGAGCAGCAACAGTCCATAGCGCTCGACGTCCGCTTGTGGCGCCCAAAAGTGGTCGAGATTCGGCTCGTTCCAAATCTCCCAAATGACACCCTTATCCCGGTATCGCCGTGCCGCCACCGTTGCAAAGCGAACGAACGCTGCACGCGCCTCGGGCGAATGCGGCGCAAATCCATAGTCATAATGCGGGTTCCCATAATCCAGAATGAAGAGAATGCGGATACCGTGCCGCGCCATTGCTGCCACGAGTGCATCGTATTCGCCGAAGGTGTAGCGGCCTTGCTCTTGCTCGACCGTGTTCCAGAACATGTCCATACGCACCCAGCGTACGCCCGTTCCTGCCAGCAAGCTCAATTCGCCGGGCAGCGCGCGCGTGAAGTGGATATTCACGCCGAAGGGCTCCGGGATCACACGCTCAGGCAATGTACTGGGGAGTAGTGGTGTGGGCATGACCGCCTCAGGCGCCATAGTCGGCGTCACCGTCTGCGTGAGGATGGGGATCACGATCGTGGGAATCGGGGTCGGGGTTGCTGTGGGCGTGGGCGTAAGCGTAGGGGTAGAAGTTGCCGCGATCGTAGATGTTGGCAAGGCCGCGACCGTCGTTGAGGATGCAGGCGTCATCAGATCGGCCTGCGCGACCGGCGCGGCGCAGCCTACGAGCAAACACAACAGCAGCACAAGGCGGCCACACTTCACAATACGCAAGGTCGTCAAAGTCTCTTTACACGAGAAAGTCGAAGTCAACGGCGAAAGGATTCACAAAGGACACATCTTCGATTGTACTGCTAGAATTGAAGTCCTCACTGAAAACAAGTCCTATGCCATTGAGATGCGCTGCTGCCCATATTTGTGCATCCCAAAAGTTGAATGCATACTCACGCACACCCCGAACCGCCTCGAGGATAACATCAGGTGTCACATCAAGTACCGGCCAGAAGCGCGCATAGTGTTCTAAACGGGAGTGGGCCTGCTCCAATGTCAAAGGGACTGTCAGCTTCCGCGTTATCGTATTGAAAAACTCCGAGAGCACCTGTGTGCTAAGCACTCCCTTACTCGTCACTAATAAACGATCCAGCACATCCAACGCCTGACTTTGCTTCTCCGGTTCTGAACGGTCATACGCGTAGACCAGGACATTTGTATCGACGAGAATTTCAGCGGTCATACAAGTCTTCCCGTTTCCAAGTGCGGCCACCAGGAACGACGCCTTGAGCCATCAAATCTGCAATGAAATCTTTCTCTGCTTGCCACGCAGCAAGGATATGTTGCTGTTGACGTGCTTGCTCTTTCAACCATCGCTCTATCGCTTGGCGGATAATCTCAGCTTCAGACAGACCACTCTCCATGGACCATTGCTTTAGCGCGACTTCCTGCTGAGGCTCAATATAGACTTGCTTGCGAACCATCGTAGACATTAGTCACCTCCCGAAGAGATTATACATCATATTATACATCACTTCCAGAAGTGAACAAGTGTACAATAACACTGGGGTGACCAAGTCTTTACAGCAAGTGGATGTTATTCTCCCGGCAGGTCTGCACCATCGTCTCCGGCCACAGGCTGGATTGGATTTCCCCTATGTGCGCCTTATGCAGGTACAGCATACACAGACGCGACTGGCCGATCCCCCCGCCGATAGATTGTGGGAGCTCACCCGACAGCAATCGCCGATGGAACAGCAACTCGCGGCGGTCGAGTACGTCCTGCAATGTCAACTGCCGCAACAACGCCTCCGCATCCACACGAATGCCCATCGACGAGAGTTCGTAGGCAGCGTCGAACAGCGGATAGTAAACGAGAATGTCGCCGTTGAGGCCCTGGTAGCCGTTCAGCGTCGGCGTGGACCAATCGTCGTAGTCCGGCGCGCGCCCATCGTGCGATTTGCCGTCTTGCAGCCGCCCGCCGATGCCAATAAGGAACACCGCACCATGCTCGCGGCAGGCAACGTCTTCGCGCTCCTTCGGCGACAGATCGGGATAGCGCGCTTGCAAGTCTTCGGCGTGGATAAAGGTGATCTTCTGCGGTAAAAACGATTCAATGACGGGATAGAGATGGTGCACGTATCGCTCAGTGCGCCGGATCACATCGTAGATGCGGCGGACGGTGGTCTTGAGGTAATCCAGCGTGCGCTCTCCGGGCAGCATCACGCGCTCCCAGTCCCATTGATCGACGTACAGGGAATGGAGGTTATCCAAATCCTCGTCAGCGCGAATGGCGTTCATATCGGTGTACAAGCCTTCGCCCGGCACAAAGCCCAGATCGGCCAACTGCATGCGCTTCCATTTCGCCAACGAGTGAACGATCTCGGCGCGCACATCCGCCATCGCCTTGATCGGAAAGGCCACCGGACGCTCGACGCCGTTGAGATTATCGTTGATGCCGGTCCCAGCCTGCACAAACAGTGGTGCAGTGACGCGAACGAGGTTCAGTTCAAAGGCCAGATTCGTCTGAAAAAACGTCTTGATCTGGCGGATGGCACTTTCTGTCTCGCGCACGTCCAATAGACAGCGGTAATTTTCTGGAATGATCAACCTTGTAACCATATCTCCCCCTCTTGAAAAATAGAGCCTTTGAACGCTGGAACGCTTCCAACATTCAAGCATTGAAAATCCTATCACGTAAAGAAAAGGGGAAGTGAGGTTTGGGGGGGGGGGGGGGGGGGGGGGGGGGGGGGGGGGGCCGGCCCCCCCGCCCCCCGCCACCAACAGACAAACACACAAACA
>JBJYXQ010000691.1:0-5466 GCA_046260035.1 Anaerolineae bacterium | reverse complement strand
AATATTTCAAAATCATATCACGTAAACAAACGGGTATGTGTGGTTGGGGGGGGGGCGCAACCCGCCCCCAAACCCCCACCCCAAATCCCGAGAATAAACAGTCCACAACTCAGCGGAAAACTCCGTGAACTTTTTGGCACGCTCCTGCATGGAACAGTTAACCGAACAAAAAACGGGGATCATCACACAGGAGGTGCACAATGGTACGGTGGATTCAGGAATGGATTATTTTGTCGATGTTGGCAATCCTGGCAGTAGGGACGGTGTTCGTCCTCTGGGTCATCTGGCCATTGCTGCCGGGACGGCTGCCCGCAACAGTCTTTCCCGCGCTCGATCTAGAAGGCGTTATCTCCATCCTTATGTTACTCATCATTATCGCCGGCTTCGGAAAGCTACTGTGCAGCAAATAGCGCGATTCGGAAATCACGACTACCCAACGCGCCCGCTGATGTAGTCTTCCGTCATCTTCTTCGCGGGACGAGTAAAGAGTTGCGCGGCAGGCGCTTCCTCGATCAACTCACCGAGCCAGAACAATGCAGTGCGATCCGAGACGCGCGCGGCTTGCTGCATGTTGTGAGTAACGATCACGATGGTGTACTGCTTGCGCAGTTCGCGCATCAAATCCTCGACGCGCAGCGTGGCAATGGGATCAAGAGCCGAACACGGTTCGTCCATCAGGATCACTTCCGGCTTGACTGCCAGCGTGCGCGCGATACACAACCGTTGTTGCTGGCCTAGCGACAGACTCAACGCAGGCAGTGACATATCCCCTTTGATCTCGTCCCACAAATCCACTTCCTGCAAATACTGCTGCGCCATATCGCTGAGTGCCGATCCTCTCTCCAGTCCCAGAGAGCGTGGCCCCATCACGATGTTGTTGTAGATCGACTGCGGAAACGGGTTGGGCTTCTGAAAGACCAATCCCACCCGGCGACGCAGTTCAACGACATCCACGTCGGGCGCGTAGATGTCGGCATTATCCAACAGAATTTCCCCTTCGACGCGCGTGTGCGGGATTTCGTCGTTCATACGATTGAGACAACGCAAAAACGTGGACTTCCCGCACCCCGACGGCCCGATAAAGGCCATAATTTCCTCCGGCATAACATCCAACGTGATATCCATCAAGGCCTGTTTCGCACCATAATAGAAATCCAGATGGTGTACGCAAATCTTCGGTGTGACCGGCGACGTCTCCATAATCGATCCATTCCCTTCGTACAGCAGATAATCCCAAGTATAAACGGCCTTGCGATGTAGTCAATCATGACGCGCCAATTATGACGCGTCAATTATGACTTTGGTCAGGGCTTTATCATTCTCGCAGACTAAGAGACACTTCTGCATATTTTGCCGCTAACGCGGCTATTTTAGAAGGGGTTTTTGTGGCGGGGCTTCGCCCCGCCACAAAAACCCCTCTTTCTCCCGGCCTTTAGGCCGCATTTGTAACTGGCGAAACTCTGAGTTGTGTTGCAACAGGAGAATGATAAGATCCTAGAATTGTGGTTGTTTTTTCATCTGAAGCCGCTATAATACTGTATTGTGCGAAACAAGGACACACTTCTAACCATAAGATTGGTAGCGCTCCTCTTGATAGGATTAGCGCTCGCTGGATGCGGGACACAAAGCGCGCAATCCACAACCGGCGACACTGCAACCACCATCCAGAACAAAGGCTCCGACACCATCGTCAACCTGGCGCTGGCGTGGGCCGAACGGTACCAGACGCTCGAACCCGATGTGAGCATCGCCGTTACCGGCGGCGGCTCCGGGACCGGCATCGCAGCGTTGATCAACGGCACAGTGGATCTGGCGAACGCTTCACGGCAGATAAAGACCGAAGAACTGGAAGAGGCAGAGTCCAACGGCATCGACCCCGTCGAGTTCGTCATCGCCCGTGACGCCATCGCTGTCATCGTCCACCTCGACAATCCCGTGGACGAGCTGACGCTACAGCAAATTTCGGACATCTACAGCGGCAAGATCACAAACTGGCAAGAGGTCGGCGGGGAAGACCGCCCCATCGTCTTGCTCTCGCGCGAAACAAACTCCGGCACGCACGTTTACTTCCTCGAGGAAGTCATCCGCTTGGGGCAATCAGACAACAAGACACTCTTCTCGCCGGATACGCTGCTCCTCCCCTCATCGGAAGGCATCGGCGTCGAAGTGCGCCAAAATCCTAATGCCATCGGCTACGATGGCCTTGGGTATGTTACATCGGATATGAAGACCATCGCCGTAAGCCGCGGACCGGGCGAGCCGTATTACCCACCCACCGTCGAGACGGTGAACACGGGGCAGTACCCCATCGCACGCGATTTGTACATCTACACGGCTGGCGAGCCACAAGGACAGATCAAGGCCTATCTGGAATGGATCCTCAGCCCGGCAGCACAAGAGATCGTTCTGGAACTTGGATTTGTGCCGGTCGCCGCTGAAGGAGAAACGCCATGACAAACGAACATGAGGGCCAACAGAAACGATCGCTTTCATGGGGCGAATTCTTCATCGAACGCGCCATCCAGATTTCAGGTATTTCCGCCATTATTCTGGTGGTCCTCATCTTCTTGTTTCTTATCAAGGAAGGTACACCGGCCTTCCTGGAAACCCCGCTTTCCAGTTTGTTTGCCACGCGCTGGTATCCTATCGAAGATTATTTCGGCCTGCTCCCCCTGATCTTGGGATCGTTGATCATCACCATCGGTGCAGCGGTCGTCTCGTTGCCGCTTGGCCTGGCGACGGCGATCTTCATCGCGGAGATCGCGCCTGATTGGGTGCGCGACATCCTCAAGCCCTTTGTCGAAGTGCTGGCGGGCATCCCCTCGGTCGTCATCGGCTTCATCGGGATGCTGGTCTTCGCGCCGCTCATCCGCGTCGCGTTGAACATCCCCACCGGCCTCACCGCTTTCACCGGTGTGCTGCTCCTGGCGTGGATGGCGCTGCCCACGATCGTCAGCGTGGCGGAAGACGTCCTCGACTCCGTACCCAAGACCTACCGCGACGCGGGGTTGGCGTTAGGGATGACGCGTTGGCAGGTGATCTGGCGCATCGTGTTACCCGCCGGGCGTTCCGGCGTGCTGATGGCGTTGATGTTGGGCGTGGGCCGCGCCATCGGTGAGACGATGACCGTGATGATGGTCACCGGCAATGCGGCGCGCATCCCTATGGGTCTGCGCGATTTCTTCATGCCGGTGCGCACGATGACGGCGACCATCGCCGCCGAAATGGGGGAGGTAGCGCAGGGCAGCGCGCACTATCACGTGCTGTTCGCCGTGGGCCTCACACTCTTCGTCATCACCTTCGCCGTTAACATGGCCGCAGCCTCGATGGTCTTCCGCCAGGTCAAACGTGCGGAGAGAATGCTATCATGAAGCAACACAAATTCACCCTATCGAGACAAAACTCGCAACGCATTGCATTCGCGCTCATCACGCTGGCGGCGATCGTCGTCGTCGCGCCGATCTTCTTCATTGTCGGCTATATCGTTTACGAAGGCGCGTCCGCCATCAGTTGGGAATTTCTCACCGCGTATCCTTACAACGGGATGAAGGCCGGTGGTTTGCTTCCCGCCATCGTCGGTACGCTCTGGCTCACGCTCGGTACGGCGGTCGTCGCCGTCCCCATTGGCATCGGCGCGGCGATCTATCTCTCCGAATACGCTCAAGACAACGCATTAACGCGTGCCATCCGCGTTGCCATCATCAACCTGGCGGGCATCCCCTCCGTTGTTTTTGGACTGTTCGGGCTGGGATTGTTTGTTATCTTCCTTAATTTTGGGACGTCGATCCTGGCGGGGTCGCTGACCCTGGGCATTATGACGCTGCCCGTCATCATCAGCACGGCGGAAGAGGCGCTGCGCGCCGTTCCGCAATCGTTCCGCCTGGTCAGCGTCAGTCTGGGCGGAACGCACTGGCAGACCATCCGCCGTGTCGTGGTTCCACAAGCCCTGCCCGGCATTATCACCGGCGTTATCCTCGGACTAGAGCGTGCTGCCGGTGAGACCGCGCCCATCCTCTTCACCGTGGCGGCGTTCTTCCTGCCACGCCTGCCCACATCCATCTTTGACCAGACGATGGCCTTGCCCTACCACCTCTTCGTCATCAGCACGCAGGTGCCGGGGATGCCGGTCCATATCCAGTACGGCACGGCGCTGGTGCTGCTCATCTTCGTGTTGTCGATGAACCTCCTGGCGACGCTCATCCGCAACCACTACCGGAAGCAGAGGTTCTGGTGATGGCCGACGACGTCAAGATTCACATCCAAGACTTTGGCCTGCGCTACTCCGACGGGACGGAGAGCCTGCACGACATCACGCTCGATATCTACGCCAACCAAATCAACGTCCTCTTCGGCCCCGCCGGCGGTGGCAAGAGCACGCTGCTGCGGGCGATGAATCGCCTCAACGATTTGACCGACGTGGTCGAACAGACCGGGCACATTTTCCTGGATGGCGAGGATGTCACACAACCTGATTACGACGTCGTGCGCCTGCGGCGGCGCGTGGGCATCGTTTTTGCCCGGCCCGTTGTGCTACCGATGAGCATCTACCGCAACATCACCTACGGCTTGGAACTGGCGGGCGTCCGCGACCGGGCAACACTCGACGCCGCGGTGACGCGTTCCTTGCAGCAGTCGGCGCTGTGGGACGAGGTCCACGACCGCCTGGGCGAGCCGGCGCACGCCCTCTCCGGCGGGCAGCAGCAGCGATTGTGCCTGGCACGCGTGCTCGCCCTGCAACCGGAGGTTATTTTACTGGACGAACCCACCTCCGGCCTCGATCCTATCTCCACCGCCAAAATCGAGGCCACGCTGCAAGAACTAAAATCCGATTACACCTTCGTCGCGGTGCCGCACAGCGTCCAGCAGGCTGCGCGCGTGGCGGATTGGGCCACCTTCTTCCTGCAAGGCGAACTGGTCGAGCACGGTGTGGGCCGCACGATGTTCCTCACCCCCAAGAACTCCAAGACGGAAGAGTACATCACCGGACGATTTGGGTAGGCGAACAATAAAAACCCCAAGGACTTCAGAAACCCTTGGGGTCTTTTCTAAAAACATAAGGAGCACACACTATGGACCTATTCGGCGGCATCGAAGCGGGCGGCACGAAATTCGTCTGTGCTGTGGGCAGCGGCCCTGAGGACATTGTGGAAGAAATCCGCTTCCCCACCACAACCCCGGAAGAAACCATCGGCAAGGCCATCGATTTCTTTCGCAGCGGCGCTGTCGCCAAAGGCGGAGTCGCCCAAGGGGCGAACCTGCGCGCGGTGGGCATCGCTTCGTTCGGCCCGGTAGACCCGAACCCGCGCTCGCCGACCTGGGGTTACATCACCTCGACACCCAAAGCGGGCTGGGGCAACACGGACTTCGCCGGGCAGATGCGCGCGGCGCTGGGCGTCCCCGTCGGCTTCGATACCGACGTCAACGGGGCGGCGCTGGGAGAGGGCACGTGGGGCGCGGCGCAGGGGC
>JBJYXQ010000690.1:0-4790 GCA_046260035.1 Anaerolineae bacterium | reverse complement strand
ACTGTCTGCGGGCGATGAACCTCATCACACAGGTCGGCAAGCGCGGACGCGCGGCGCTGTACCGGCAAACGCAGAACGATAGTTGAGCAGACAGGAAATTCGGTGCAAAAGCGCTAAGGATTTATAAAGAAACAATTTCCCGCTCGGGCCGGTCTCTGACCGCGCCCGCCTATACCTAGGGTTGCGGTGGCACGGTCGGAGACCGGCCACAGCTTTCGGGAAGTTATACTTTTACGAACGCTAAAGGCTGACGGCTAATAGCTGAATGCTTATGATTCATGGTTGTTTTTAGATGAGGAAAAAAGTATGAAGCCGCAGACTGAGACAGGGATCGCGCAGGCGATGGCAAAATTGGGACGGCAGGCGGCACAGCGCCCGGAACCACGCGCCAGCGCCTATCTTTGCTACTGGGCTGCGTTCACAAATATCTACGCGGCCCTCGCCACACAACAGGGCGCACGCCCGCATTTTGGACTGCGCAAGAACGGGACTTTGCGTACCCGACGCGTAGGCACGCTAAAGATGGCCGAGATCGACCCGCCAGCGGAGAGTGAGCTGCTCGACAAGGCTTGCGCGGGCCTTGATGCCGCGCTGAAACACAAGCTCATCACCCACGCCAGCACACGCTTCTTTGTCCAGCGGACGCCGGTATGGCGAGGGAAAAGCATCGCCGTCGATGGGGCCAGGCAGCACCTCAACGGGGTGCTGGATATGCGCTGCACATTCGACGCGCGCTATCCCTTGTGGCGACCCATCGATGTGGCGCTGTATGCGCGTTACATTCGCGCGGGGGATGCGGGATCGACAGACGAAGAGGCGCAAAACGTGTTAGCCAGGCAAATCCTGGATGTGCTGCAGACCGTCGCGCACAATCTGCTGTACAGCGGCACGCCCGCCCGTGATGAGAACGCTCCGGACGTCATCGAACACGCACTCGCACTGCTATCGGATCTCGTCGAAGGCTGGTTAGCGCAGGCCTAAGACCTCGAAGACCAGATCGGGTTCGCTGTGCCCTTTCACCTGAATGTACCCCAGTTCACGCGCGCGCACGTGATCATACACATTGTCGTACGCTGTCGTGTTGAGCAGGATTTGCAAAGGGGCAGCGTGGCCTTGCAGGCGCGATGCCAAACTCACGCAGTCGCCGATGGCCGTGTAGTTCTTGATGGTGTGTGAGCCAATACTGCCAACGACAGCATGGCCTGCAGTAATGCCGATGCCAAACGCCAGGCGGTTCTCCGGCAAGAGTTCGGTGTACGTGGCTTTGAGTGCATCGAGGATTTTGAGCGCCGAGCGCACCGCGCGCAGCGTATGCTCGCTCTGAGAGAGCGGTGCATTGAAAAGCGCCATCACGCCATCCCCGAAGAACTTGTCCAGCGTACCCTCTTCGGAGAGAATGGCCTCCGACGCCAGGGTCAGATAGCGATTCAACACCTCCACCGTGGCTTCCGGCTCCAGTTTCTCGCTAAACGCCGTAAATCCGCGAATGTCGGCAAAGAGCGTCGTCACTTCACGCCGCGCGCCGCCCAGGCGGACGCTATCAGGGTCGGAGAGCAGTTGCTCGACAACGTGCGGCACTACGTACTGCTCAAACGTCTGCCGGATACGCCGAGCCTGTACTTCCAGTTGCCGCCGCTCGGTCAGATCATCCACTACGATGGCGACACCGTTGGTTTCCTCGCGATTGTCTTTCAACGGACTGAGGTTCAAACGCAACACCACCGGGCCGCGTTTCGGCAACACCGGTTCCATCTCATGTCCAACCAGCGATTCATCCCTGTGCTTGACAACGTCCATCAAAGGGACGATTTTCGGTCCCATCTCCGGTAAAGCCTCGACATAGTGCCGGCCCACCGTCGTAGAGGCCAGCACGCCCAGAATACGCTCAGCAGAGCGGTTTATCAACGTGACCAGGTCCTGCGTGTCGGTGGTGATGACGCCGCTGGCAATACTGGCAAAGATGTTGTCCATATAGTTTTTCATCGCGGTGATGGCGTCGCGTTGATCTCTCACATCAGCGAAAAGGCGCGCATTCTCCATGGCGATAGCGGCTTGCGAGGCAAGTGCGGCAAGCAGTTTCTGATCGTCAGCCGTGAAAATCTCCTGTCCAGGGCCGCGCCCCAACAACACGAACCCCAAAAGATCCTCGCGCGCTTTGAGAGGTGCTTCCAGGATCGAGGCAATGACACCGGAAACATCGGCTAACTGACTATCGGTCCAGATGTGGGGATCGGCAGAGGTCAACGCCTCGCGGAG
The DNA here is from genome assembly GCA_046260035.1 of Anaerolineae bacterium. Lineage (GTDB taxonomy): Bacteria > Chloroflexota > Anaerolineae > B4-G1 > SLSP01 > DSWT01. The sequence goes on along the minus strand of JBJYXQ010000690.1, from coordinate 2,534 downwards.
TAACGGGCGCGCGGCCTCGTAGACCCGTTGCCCAAAATCCTCAACGCCGAAACTGCTGCGCATCGTCCAGGTGCTGTCCTGATCCAGTAGCAGCACGATACCGCCCTGTACTTGGATAATGCGCGTGGCCTCGGCCATGACCAGGTCAGGGATAGCGTCGGGGTCCAGCGATGCGCCGATGGTTTGGCCAATGTTGTAGAGCAGGTTGATTTCACGGTAGCGGCCTAGCGTCTCTTGTGCGAGCGAACGGCTCTCCAGTGCCCGCTCCACTAGCATGGCAAAGGTGTCAAGCAAAAAGTGCAAGTGCGCGTCAGCGCTCGGTTGTGCCATTCCCGTACCACGTGCGACCAACATGCCTGTTTCAGAACTTCCGTAGGTCAGCGCTGCGGTCCAGTCCCACGGTTCCGTAGATGACGGACGGGGGTTATCACTAGCGCTATAGTACCCTTCAGCGACCACGCGTCCATCCAGATCAAGCAGTGCGACAAGCACATCCGGTAACACTTCCGCAAAACGTGCCAGATAGCTGGTAATCACGCGACGATTTAACAAACGACGCACTGACATTTGTTGCATAGCTTCATCCTCCGCCCTGTTCACTCAACGGTAACGTGAAATAAAAAGTCGATCCCTGTCCCACTGTAGATTCAACCCATATCTTCCCGCCATAATGGGTGACAATTTCATAGCAGATGGCCAATCCCAATCCGGTCCCCTTCGGTTTACCGTGGTATGCATCCCCTACCTGATGAAAGCGCTGGAAGATATGGGGCAGACCTTCTGCCGTGATGCCCGAACCAGTATCTTCGACCGCCGCCAACGCCGCCCCTGTCTCCGGCACATCCCACCCATGGTGATGGGCACCGGGTGACAGGCGTTTCAGGGATACGGTGATTTTCCCATACTCCGTGAACTTGATGGCATTCGAGATGAGGTTACCCAAGACCTGCCGGATGCGTTCACAGTCAGCGTGAAGCGGCAAGGCATCCGCCTCGAAATCCGCGGTCAAGACCAAGCCTTTGGCATCGGCAAAGGCACGCGATTCCACCACCATATCTTGCGTCATAGCGCGCAGGTCACACGGGCCATCATTCCAGGCCAACGTGCCGGCATCGAGGGCTGAAATATCCAACACATCGTTGATGATGGTCGTCAGGTGTTCCCCCTCCACAACCATAATTTTGAGGTTATGGTCGATCTGCTCAACAACGCGCGCGATCTCCTCATCATCTTCAGGCAGTACTGGTTTGATCGAACGCTCAAAAGCACGGGTAATCAGCTTGGCAAATCCCACAATAGAGGTTAACGGCGTGCGCAGTTCATGGGAAACGGTAGAGACAAACTCCGACTTCACCCGGTCCACTTCCACCTCATGGGTAATGTCCCGCAAGATGAAGATCACTGCGCTCCTATCCCCGAGAGCCGTTGCCGATACGCGTAGAATATACTCGGTAAGTGCAACGTTGTTCGACCCGGAAAGACGCGGTGCGACCATCGGAATATTGATGGTGTGGATCGTTCCAGGGCTTGCTTCCGCCAGCGTCAGCACCTCGGACAATTTCGGTAAAGGCAACACTTCGGTAACATTTTGCCCCAAAAAGGAACGTGAGGCCTGCCGCACCAGGCGTTCAAAAGCAGGGTTTGCTAGCTGGATGCGCCCCGAGGGATCGGTGACCAGCAATGCGTCCGCCATATTTTGCAAAATGGCGCTTAGACGATTACGATCGTTAACCATCGCCTTGGAGCGTCGCTGGACTTCTTCCTCTAGATTGCGTTGATCGGCCTGCATCCGCTGCACCAACTGCACATTTTCGACAGCCAGCGCAGCTTGCAGGGCCAGAGTCGTTATCAAGCGTACATCCGCTGTCGTGTACGACAGACGCCCTTTGCGCGGCCCTAATCCCCACAGCCCCACCACGCGCTCGCCCACCCGCAGCAGCACAGCCAATTCGATATGCTGCCGTTCCATAAAATCGAGTAACTCGCGGGGTGCCCAATCCGGCGGGGTCGAGAATAAAATCGGGGTGCCATCTTGCGCCAACCACTCGGCTATCCCAGGATGTATGACCAGTACATCAGACGATGAGGGCGCACTCGCATCAGTGGAGGAGACCAGGGATGTGCCGTCTCCGTCAAGCACCATAAGCGCGCCCTGCCCTGCTGCCATCTGCTCCGGCAAGTCCTGGGTCAGCAGCGTAGTCAACTGATCAAGGCGAAGCGCACTCGTGAGTTCGCCCGTCATCTGCTGCAACAAGCGAGGTTGGTCCAGCACATCTCGATAAATCAACCGCTTGGCGTACGCCGATACCCGCGCGCGGAACACCCAGAAAACCGATGTCATGAGAAACGTCGCCGCAAAGACGACGTGCGTGGGATCCACCTCACCGAACACCACCACCAACAGTCCATGCACAAGGCTCCTGGATAGGAAGTAGCCTCCCAGTAGCACGAGAACAAAGAGAATATGTGCAAAGATCTGTAGGACCAGTATATCTACATCAAAAAGCCGGTAACGCACCACGGCAATAGCGATC
>JBJYXQ010000689.1:0-5189 GCA_046260035.1 Anaerolineae bacterium | reverse complement strand
GCTATCGGGTGGATGCACGAGACGGAGGTGAGTTTCTGGACGCCGGTGACGAGCCGGGCAGGTCACGCCGCCTGGTTCTTGCCCTACCTTTTTGTGGACAATCCCTACGCCATCGCCTCAGGTCGCGAAGTGTATGGGTTTCCGAAGACGTGGGGGCAATTCGGAAAGCCCGCCAGCATTCAAGATCCCGAATTCACCGTTGACGCATGGGGCTTCACAGAATTCGACTCGCAGGCCGAAGGTACAGTGCAGCGATTGCTCGAAACGCACAAAAGCGACACTGCACAAGACACACCGCCCGACACGTGGACAAGCTGGGATGCCGCGCGCAGCGCCATCATCCGGCAAGTGTTCAAGGATTGGCAACCCCAGGCGGGCAACGGCGGCGGTACGCAGTGGTTTGAGATGCTAGAGAAAATGCCGGTCCTATTCCTAAAGCAATTCCGAGACGCTGTCGATTCGCGGAGGGCGTGCTATCAAGCGATTGTCGAAGCGCCGGTACAGCTCACGACCTTCCACAGCGGCGGCTTCATCGACGCGGCCTACATCCTGACCTGCCAATCGCTGGCGAGCCATCCCCTGCCCGAAATCCTGGGATTGGACGTGGACAGCTCCGGCGCGATGCAGACGCTGGCGACATTTTGGTTACATGTGGATTTCACGCTTGGTTCCGGTGTTGAGGTATGGCGCGCGGGAAAATAGTGGGAGTTCGTAGCTATGCATAGTGGCGACTTCAGTCACTTGAATACCAAAAGCAACTGAAGTCGCCACTACTGCCATTACACTTTATGCCGCTATCGCTAATTCCGGCACGACCTCGTGTTGACCTTTAAACTGGCTCATGTACAGATTGTAGTAGAATCCCCGCTGCGCCAGCAACGCCTCGTGCGTGCCGCGCTCGATGATCTCGCCGTGATTGATGACGAGGATCGCGTTCGCATCGCGAATCGTGCTGAGACGGTGCGCGATGACGAAGCTGGTGCGCCCTTCCATCAGCCGCAGCATCGCCTCCTGGATGTTCTTCTCCGTGCGCGTGTCCACGCTGCTCGTCGCCTCATCGAGGATGAGGATGCTCGGGTCGGCTAGAATCGCGCGGGCGATGGCGAGTAGCTGGCGTTGTCCCTGGCTGATGTTGCCCGCGCGCTCCGAAAGCTCCGTGTTGTAACCATCCGGCAGGCGGTGAATGAATTGATCGGCGTTGGCGAGTCTTGCCGCCGCGATCACCTCTTCATCGGTCGCATCCAGCCGTCCATAGCGGATGTTCTCCATCACCGTGTCTGCAAAGAGATAGGTGTCTTGCAATACAATGCCCAACTCTCTGCGCAGGTCGGCCATCTTGAGTTTGCGGATGTCGATATCGTCGACGGTGATGCTACCGCTGTCGATGTCGTAGAAGCGCGTGAGCAAGTTGACGATCGTCGTCTTGCCCGCGCCCGTCGGGCCGACCAAGGCAACGGTCTGCCCGCGCCGGGCGTGCATGCTGACGTGCTTGAGTACCGGCGTCTCCGGCTCGTAAGCGAAGCACACGTCGGTGAAGACAACATCCCCGCGGATATTCGCGAGAGGGATCGCATCGGGCGCATCAATCAGTTCCGGCGTCTCATCGAGGATAGCGAAGACACGCTCGGCCCCAGCGATGGCCGATTGAATGGTATTGTATAGGTTGGCTATCTGGTTTAACGGCATTGAGAACCGTCGCGCGTAGTTGATGAAGGCGGCGATGGTACCAACGGTTGCTAATCCCTGCACTGCCATCCAACCACCAGCTCCGGCGACGATGGCGAAGCCTGTGTTGTTAACAAAGTTGCTGATCGGGCCAAGCGTCCCGGCGAAGGTTTGTGCGCGGGTGGATGCTTTGCGCAGCTTGACGTTGACCTTGCCAAACTCCTCGATAACCGCCTGCTCACGCACGTAGGCCTTGACCACGTGTTGCCCCGTGATCGATTCCTCAATGATGCCATTCAGATCACCGAGATACTCCTGCTGCTCGCGGAAGCCCCGGCGCGTGTGTTTGCCAATCGTTCTGCTCAAGAACATCATCAACGGGAGCGTGATCATCGTCACAATCGCCAACCGCACGTTGATCACGATCATCATCACCGCGACGCCCACCAAGCTCAGCACACTGGAGATCAACTGCGTAATACTGCCGTTGAGCACGTTGCTGACGTTTTCCACATCATTTGCCAGGCGGCTCATCAATTCACCGTGCGCGTGCTGGTCGAAGAAGCGCAACGAGAGCGTTTGTAGCTTGCCGAAGAGATCATTGCGTAGGTCGCGTACCGTTTTCTGCGCCACAGCAGACATCAGGTAGGCAACCACCCATTGGACGCCTGCTCCGACCACATAAACGGCAAGCATCAGCAGAAGCAGTTGCCCCAACCCCGGGATATCGTTCGTGAGGATGTAGTTGTCAATGGCCTTGCCCATCAGGTATGGCCCCAACAATCCCAGGCCAGAGGAGATCGCCACCAGGATAACGATGGTGACCAACCCCCATCCCTGCATTTTTAGATAATCCCACAGGCGCAGCAACGTTCCACGGATGTTCTTGGCGCGCTCCTTAGGGCGCATGAAGTGCCCGCCCGGCCCGCCTCGTCGTGGTCCACGTGGCCCCGAAGACCGGGAACTAGAAGACTGGTTTTTATCAGATTTACGTTCAGCCATGGCTCACCACCCCATCCCCCAGTTGAGAATCGTAAATTTCGCGATAGACGGGACTGGATACCAGCAACTCGCGGTGCGTTCCCTCCGCGACCACACGCCCGTCGTCTAGCACCAGGATTTTGTCCGCGGTCAGCACCGTGCTAATGCGTTGCGCGATGACGAAGCTGGTGCGGTCCTTCATAATACCCTCCAACGCTTCCTGGATTTTCGTCTCGGTTTCGACGTCCACCGAACTGGTGCTATCATCCAGGATGAGCACCGCCGGCTTCACCAGCAGCGCACGGGCAATGGCGACCCGCTGCTTCTGCCCACCGGAGAGATTAACACCGCGCTGCCCAACCACCGTATCGTACCCATCGGGGAACTCGGTGATGAAGCCGTGCGCCTGCGCGGCTTTAGCGGCAGCGACGACCTCTTCGTCGGTCGCATCGGGCCGCCCGTAGCGGATGTTGTCGCGGATGGTGCCGCTGAACAACACCGACTCCTGCAGGGCAATGCCAATGTTGTGGCGCAGTGTCGCTTCGTCGAGGTCGCGGACGTCTACGCCATCGAGGGTCACGCGACCGCCACTCACGTCATAGAAACGCGGGATAAGGTGAATGAGACTCGACTTACCCGATCCTGTCGCGCCGAGTACAGCCACCGTCTGCCCCGGTTCGGCCACAAAGGTGATGCCCGGAGGCCCGCCGTTATCTCCCGTCCCACCGCCAAGTACCAAGTCGCGCCCTTCACTGTCATAACTGAAGATCACATTCTCAAAAGCAACGCGGCCACGCGGGGCAAAATCGGTCAGCGCATCGGGCTTGCTCTGCACTGTCGGCACGCTCAGCAACACTTCCTGGATACGATCTGCCGACGCCTGCGCCCGCGCCCAGTTGATAACCAACATGCTGACGAACATCAGCGACATCAACGTGCGCATCAAGTAATTGATAAATGCGATCAGCTCTCCGATATGCATATCGCCGACCATGACCAAACGTCCACCGAACCAGAGCGCGCCGATCACACCGAGGTTCACGGCGATCATCATAAAGGGCCAGACAATCGCCACCGTCCGCGACGCACGGACTGTTTGATCCATCAAGTTATCATTGACGCGACCGAAACGTTTGATTTCGTGCGTGGCACGCACAAACGCCTTGATCACACGCACACCGGCCAGGTTCTCCTGCATCACCGTATTCAGGCCATCGAGCCGGCGCTGCACTTCACCGAACATGGGATAAGCCTTCCTGATGACAATGACCAACATCAACGCCACAGGAGGCCCCAGCGCCACCACCAAAAGCGCCAGACGCGGGTTGGTGATGAAGACCATCACCAGGCTACCTAGGAGCATCAGCGGTGCACGCACCATGATCCGCAACATCATCGAAACCAGTCCTTCGACCTGCACTACGTCGTTGGTCAAGCGTGTGACCAACTGTCCGGTTTCTAGTTCATCAAGATTGCCGAACGAAAGCGAGTGTACCTTTCTGAAAAGCGCATCCCGCAGGTCGGCGCTGAAGTTCAACGAGGCCAATACCGTGAAGATGGTACAGCCCACGCCACCTATCGCGCCGATGAAGGCAAAGCCGATCATCCACAGGCCCGTGGTGATGACGATGTGCATATCGAGCTGCGCTAATCCCTCATCCACAATACGTTGGATCATGCGCGGCTGCATCAAATCCATCACCACTTCCAGCACCATCAACAATGGAGCCAGCGTCGCCCATATCCAGTATGGCTTAAGAAATTTAAGCAACGATTTCATTGATTTCATAACTGTGATTCTTCTCCTCGATTTGGTTATCTGTAATGCGTGGTGCAGAACTCGCAAAAGGTTATCATCGCATCGCGTTCCACGCGCCACATTTTACTTGGCCGTCTAACCATTTTTATTGTCGCCACCAAAACGGAACAGGTTTTCGCGCATTTGCAGGAAGAAACGTCGCAACAACACCTGCTCTTCCAAAGTGAAGCCGTCAAAAGTCTCATCCTCAAGTTGACGCCAGACGCGGTTGACATCCTCGCGAATCGCGTAACCGGCAGGGGTGAGGTAAACGCGCGAAACACGCTGGTCGTCCGGATCGTTGCGGCGCTCGACAAAACCGGCTTTTTCCATCCGCTGCACCATTTTGGTGACCGTCGACGCCTGAATATGCAACCGCCCCGCCAATTCCGTGTGGGTTTGCCCATCTTGATCCCACAGCGCAAAGAGCATCGGCGGCTGCCCGTGATACAATCCCAGTTCCTCGAACAGCGTGAACATCCTGGCACGGTGCGCTTTGCCGACCTGGGCCAGCAAAAAGTCGAGCGATTCGTGTTCCTCGGTTGACGGCATAGACAACTCCCTTTGCATTTACTTAGACGGCTAATATTTAGCTAACTAAATTATAGCCAAAATCAAACGTTTGTCAAGAGGTAAATTGAGGAAAATTGACAAAATCCCAGAAATACATTACGCTTCCACCATAACTAAGCCTAAGGGCCGGGAATAAAAGGGGGATATTTGTGACGGGGTGAAGCCCGTCACA
>JBJYXQ010000688.1:0-3921 GCA_046260035.1 Anaerolineae bacterium | reverse complement strand
TTAGGCCGAATTTTACACTAGCAGGAACCTGAGAAGCAACACACTAGAAGAATGAAGATCCTGGACGCTTGCCAAGATGATGCCTTATGCTATAATCCCTTTCGTAAGCGCGGGTGTAGTTCAGTGGTAGAACGCATGCTTCCCAAGCCTGATGTCAGGGGTTCGAATCCCCTCACCCGCTTTTTCCCTCTATTGATCTACGGATTCAACACCGTTGCCTTCGAGCGCGTCTTCTGCAATTCCATCGAAAGCGGTCGGCGTTCCAAAACCTCCAGGGAGAGATCCACCAATTCCTGTGCTTCTTCAGGCGCCATCGTCCCCACCGTCACCATATCACAATCGCGGATGGCGTTCCACACAAATGTCATCGCCTGATAGGGCCGTATCTGCCCGGCGGCCATCGTCTTGATCGTCATCACGGGTTTCTTCGCCTTCTGGATAATGCGCCCCACCCAATCGACCTCAAGCTGCATCAGATAGCCCATCAGATTGAAGGGTTGAATGTAGGTTTCCACATCAAGCCCTGTCTCATCGGCGTAGATCACCGTCTCTGGGATGTGTGTGCTCAATCCGGGAATCATGCCACGCTCGCGGATCAGGCGACAGATCACGTCCATCTGCCGTATCTCGCGCGTGCATTTGTCCACCATCACATCCGTCGTGCTGGTATGCGGCATGCTGAAGGTCACACCCTTCCGCACCTCCTCGTCCAGAATGCGCTCACACGCGCCGACATCGAAGCCGTCGAAAGGCGTGCGCTTGTTCGTCGGAAAACTCGGTGTCTCGATGACGATGATCTTACGCCCAACGCGCTGCTCCGCCTCCTGAATGGCCTCGTACATACACGTCGTTGTGTGCGGGCACATAATGGTGTCCACGCCAGCCCTCAAGAAAACAGCGATGATGTCGGCAATGGCCTTCGGATTGGTGACGATGCGCTCCACCGAACGGCTTTTGGCCGCCGTGCAGTGCGTGTAGCCCAAAAACCAATTCGTACCGATGATCATCCGGGATACAGATACCCCACCAACGTTCGTTCTAGGAAAATCTGACATGGATTCAACCCCCATAAGCATAGATTTGTCATACCAGCTAGATCAACTAACAAAATCAATAGAGTCGTTGTGACAGACGTGCTTTACCCTTCGGTCAAAGCGCGATAGATGATCCGCGCCAGGGTGTCAGTGTCGAAAGGTTTGTGCACGACATCAAAGAAGCCAGCGGCCTTCAATGTCCGCACGCCAACTTGCGTCGTATACCCCGTGATCGCCAGCACCTTACAGCTCGGGGACAAGCGTTTGAGTTCAAGCACGAGCGCTTCCCCGCCCATTTCCGGCATCACCAAATCGGTAATGACCAATGCTATTTCTGCGGCAGTGCGGAACACAGCCAGCGCCTCAATTCCATTCCCAGCCGTCAACACATGATAGCCCAATTCCTCCAGGATACTCTGTCCTGCTTCTCGCAAAGCGACATTGTCCTCCACCAACAGGATCGTCTCGCCGTGCCCCAACGGCACAACCGGCGTCTCCTCCATAACGTCTCCGGCTTCCATCTCAGACGCCGGCAGATAGATACGGAAAGCTGTTCCCTTCCCCATCTCCGTCTCCACCCCGACGTAGCCATCGTGCAAGCGCACGATGCCGTAGACCTGCGCCAGGCCTAAACCAGCCCCTTTCCCCACCTCCTTGGTGGTGAAGAAGGGTTCGAACAGATGCGCGCGCACCGTGTCCGTCATCCCAATGCCGGTATCCGCAACGCTCAAACAGACCCAGGCTGATTGCGAAAGGCCGCCCCGAAGATTCTCCATGATACTCGCCATTTCTGGTAGGGGCGGTGGTGCGCCAGGGTGCAGATGGAGACAGTGCAAACCGATACGAAGCGTACCGCCGGCCGGCATAGCGTCGCGCGCATTGAGCGCCAGATTGGTCAGCGCTTGTTGGATACGCCCAGCGTCGGCCTCGACGGTGAATTTCCCCGGCCCCACTTCCAACGCAACCTGAATGTTCTCAGGAATGGTCCGTTGGAGGATGGCGATCACATCTTTGACGAAAACCTCCAGGTCCAACGATTGGCGTTCGATCAAAGAGCGGCTGCTAAAATCGAGAATTTGCTGCACCAGGTCGGTAGCCTTACGCGCCTCGCCGACCACAGTCTCCAGATTCTTCGCGAGGGCAGACGGCACACCGGGATAGCGCAGGCCCAACTGCGCGTAGAGGATGATGGTCGTCAACAGATTGCGGAAATCGTGCGCGATGCCTGCGGCCAATTGGCCGATAGCGGCCAGACGTTCCTGGCGGCGCAGGCGCTCCTCCAGCTCCTTGCGCTCGGTGATATCGCGTACGATCGAAAACGCCAGATCACGCTTGCCTACCCGCAACGGTGATGTGGTGATCTCAACCGGCACGCGCGTGCCATCCTGGCGTATGTCGACGCCTTCGAACGGTTGACCGCCGTGTCGCGCAAGCTCATTTCTGACGACTTGTCCCACGATGCCACGTTGTTCAGGCGCTTGCAAATCGGGCACAGTCATTTGCAGCAATGCCTCGCGCGTGTAACCGAGCATGTCGCATGCTCGCTGGTTTACATCGATGATCGCATCGTTCAAGTCCTCCATATAGATAGCGTCACCGGCCTGATCGAACAACCCATGGAAATAGGCCTCGCTTTCCCGCAACGCAGCCTCGGTTTGTTTGCGAGCCGCTAATTCTTGTTGCACCTGCTGGTACAACCATGCGTTTTCCAGAGCAATAGCGGCGTGATAAGCAAAGAGACGCAGTGTGACAGCGTGCGCGGGCGCGAAAAAGTTTGGGGTCGCGCTGTCGATATTCAAAAAGCCAACAACGAAACCGTGCACGATGATCGGCGCACCCACATACGATCGCAGCCATGCAAATTCTGGTACAAAAATCCAATCAGCGTATAGCTTCGTATCCGGGATCACCAGTGCCTCGCCGGTTTCGGCCATCTGTCGCAGGCTCGCGACCTCACGCAAGTCGAAGAGAACGGTAGATGCCTCGGAACCAAAATGCTCGTATCCCCGCGACCGCACAACACCCGCACACCGCTGCTCATCAATGAGCATCACGTTGGCTGCATCACAGGGAATGACATGACCCACCTGTTCCAACAAACGATCCAATACTTCATCAGGATCCAATGAGCGACTGAGCGTCGCCGCGGCTTCCGCCAATGCCTGTGATAAATCGCGCTCTTGCCGTAGATCATTTTCGGACTGTATCTGCGACGTGATATCACCATACGTGACGGCGACGCCATAACCCTCCAACGGTATAGGAGCAGCCGTCACACTGAGCCAGGTAATTTCGCCATTCTCTTTGACGATGCCCATCTCGATATTCTCGATCAGCCGGTTCTCGCGCAATGCCCGCACACTGGCAAACTCATCATCCGGCATAGGTGTTCCATCGCGCCGGACAAGGTGCCATTCCGGCCCATCGATACTGCGCTCGCTATGTTCGTCCAACGGCAAACCAAGCAACCGCTCAGAAGCCCGGTTACCCTCGAGAATGTGCCCCTCTTCGTCGCTAATTGTAATGCCGAGTGGGAAAGAATCGAAGAGCACCCGATATTTCTCCAGGCTGACGCGCAGCGCCTCTTCGGTTCGTCGCCGCTCGATCAGTTGCCACACCTCCTCCATCAACAGAGTCAATTGACGCACATCGGTGTCATCATAGTCACGCGGTTTGTTCGCCACACCAGCCACAATCACAATGCGATCGCCGGAGAAAATCGGGACATTGACGTGGCGGTGCAGCGCGATATGGCCTTCGGGATAGCCTTTCTTCCAGGGATTGGGCGCGGCGTAATCATTCGTGATGATAGGACGGCGCTGCCGCACGGCTTCGCCCCACAAGCCCATCTTTTCGAGCGGATAGACCAACGGCTTGTCGGCTACCG
>JBJYXQ010000687.1:0-1998 GCA_046260035.1 Anaerolineae bacterium | reverse complement strand
CTTCGAGCGCAGCTCGCGCGGCGTCGAGCGTTTCGACTGGCAGACTCAGTTTGATCAGGCCGGGCGTGGTGACGGTGAACTGCTGCACGTGTTGCCAGTCGGCGGGGAGAGTCGAGGCGTGAATTGCAAAGCCCGCGAGAAGGGAGAACAAGCTAATTCGAGCGAGCCATCGGTTGAGTCTGACTTTTGAAGCAGCATGGGGAATCTTACCGCGTTCTCCCTCACCCCGGCCCCACTTCCGTTGAATTAAGGTTTTCATGTTCAGAACACGATCTTTTTCACCCGCCGTTGGTAATGATAGGAGCGCGAGGGTGAGAACTCCCGTCGGCGCACCTGACGCTCCGGTCGCACGCTCACCGGGTTGGCCTGAAACCACGCGGTCAGTTCCGCCAACACCTGCTGGGCCGGCACACGACTGCTCAGCAAGGCGATCAACCAATACTTGAGCGCATGCACACTCACCGCCCGATTCACCTGCGCGGGCTGTCGTCGCCCGGCCGTGTGTTCCTCCAATTGCGCCTGCGCCGGTCCGATCACCACACTCTCCACGTTGCTCAACAACACCGTCGCGTGCAAATCCTGCTCCACCGCCTCGACCGTCTGGCCGCTGCAATGCTCCAAATCCAGGCGGCCTTTCAATCGGCCGTAGTAGGTTTCGTGTCCCCAACGCTGCCAGTACACCTCCGCCAATGCCTCGGTCGGATACGCCGCCGCTGCCAGCAGCGACGTGACCAACACTTCCAACTCCCCGCTCTTCAGGCGCACGGTGACCAGCCGCACACGCAACTCCAGTGGCCAGCCCTGTGCGCGACACTCGGCCCGCACCTCCGGCGGCGCCGTCAACGTTACTTCCACGCTCACGCCGGCCTCGTTGCGCGCAAACAAGTGCTGCACCGCCGCGAAACTCCCCCGCGAACACCGACTCACAAAATGTGCGCCCGCCGCCTGCACCGCCACCAGCCACCGATACCCCGTGAAGCCGCGATCGTTGAGGACCACGTCGCCCGGCTGTACGCTGATCAAATGCTGGTGCGCCAATTCGGTTTCCGCCACCGTCGAGGCGGCCAACCGCGCCTCCAGCGCCACTTCATTGAGCACGTCGAAAAACACCGACACGCGGCCCTGCGGATAGCGTTCCTGCAACCCGTGATGATTGGCGCACTGCACCCAGCCGAACTTTTCCCCCACCGCCGCGTGGCTGGGCAGGCGCACCAACGAACTGTCCACCCCCAGCAGCCGATGCCCGTGCCAGCGTTGCACCAACCCCGTGTGCGCCGGTCCGTACACCGTGTGGAGCACCCCTTGGTTGAGTTCGACGAACGCGCTGGGGCACAGTTTGGCCCGCGCATGCGTGACCGCCCCGGCGCTCACGCTCGGCCCGGCCACCCCCTGGCTCAGTTGCCAGAAAAACTCCTGCGCGTGCGCTTGCAGCGATTTCAAACTTTTTTGGAGCAACAGGAGCATGAGTACCGGAAACGTCAGCACACACTCCCGGGTGAAATCAGTGGGCCGCCGCCGATGGCGGCCCCGGAACGCCGGAGCGATGAGCGATTGACGGAGGTGTTCGATGAGCGCCAGCGCCCGTTGTTGGAGCGCAAGATGGTTTTGCATCCCCAGTGTACAAGCAGATTGTATTTACCTTGTACATTCAAAAAATGCACAACGTCATCTCGCTTCAACGGCAGTGGAGACGGGGTGAGGGGGCGATGGCGTGGCAAATTGATCGCCCTTGCGTATGAGAAGCTGTTCGTACAGTCCCTCGAGCTGCGAAACAGGGCAAACCCGCTTGAGACGCTGATCAGTCCGGCAGCGCGCGCCATTGCCAGCGCGCCACGTAGGGATCAATCCGCGCGAGGAGCAAGTAAGCCCAGCGCTCCTTTAATTTCTGCCAGAACGAACGTCCCTCGTGCCATGCCCCAGCTTCGATTTCGACACACTGCTTGCCGATCTCGTCCAGCAGCAGGCGGGCTTCCATCGCCATCGTCTCGTCCTGAAATC
>JBJYXQ010000686.1:13752-19153 GCA_046260035.1 Anaerolineae bacterium | reverse complement strand
GTCCCGACTGGTGCCAGAAGTGGTGCCTGAACGGGTGCGGCTTGTTCAGAACCCGCAAAAGCCATCGGACCGGCCAATAGGGCCACCGTAAAACCAACGATTATCCCAGCCAGAAGCTTTTTCATGATGTTCCTCCTTGTATGATGGATGCTGATTGACGATACAACTCATCTTCAGTTTACGAATCTAAAACGGACTCACCGCGGACAGTATTGTCGAATATGAGACTGGTATCACCTCCATTGCGAATGTTGTTTGACATTCAGATTGTATACAACACGCCACCAGGATATCACCAAGTGGCGTGTGTCTATCGGAACACGATGTTGATTATGGAGGTGACAGTCAATGAGGAATGTGTATCTCTTGATCGGGCTGCGATGGCCATGCAGCAAGCAGGGAGGAGCAACCTTCATTTCGATCCACTGAGTGCGCCGACGTTACCTCCTCTGAACTTGAGATCATCACGACCGAAATTAGTATAGCTATGAACTCAGACGAGTCAACAGCAAAATGGTTACGACTGGCGCTTTTTCGGCGCCATACCGAACAGGAAGCGCATAAAGTTGATGTGCCTGACAAAGACTTCGTACAATAACAAAATCGTGGGGAAAGAAATCACCGCAATGAGCAGGAACTTCGCCAGGACTCCCATCTTCAGCGGCACGATAAACCAGCCTACGATCAGGATCACGGTTTGGTGAAACAGGTAAAAGGGCAGGACAGCCTCATTGCAGTAAGCCAGAAACTTGCTGTTAGAATTCAAGTACTTGGCCGCCAAGCTTAGTAATAAGATCATCGCGCTCCAACTGGAAATGCTCCAGACCGTTTCGTAGATGGCATAATAGAGCGAAAAGCCTTGACCGGGTGTGTCATCGTAGCCTAGTCCAAGTACAAGTGTACCTCCCACTCCTATGATGAGTATGGGCCACAGGGCTAGACAGAGCCACCCCACTCGCTTGATGCTTTCGGTGAAACGATCATCCCCAGCGACGATGTAGCCGTAGATGAAGTAAAGGGCATACCAGAGAACGTCACCCCAGGTCCGGTCGCCCGTTGCGGGCAGCCATCGCGTTCCTACCCGCACGAGGATGAGAGGGATCACGAACAGGAAGATGCCAGCCCGGTGCGCTGCCCATCCGGCTAGCCGGTCGATCAAGCGTACCCCACGGTTGGATTGAAAAAACAGGAGAACCGGCAGTGTGAGCACGATCACCAGGATGAGCATTTGATTGAACCACAAGTGACCGGAAAATGTGAAGGGCACAAAAGAGAGCGGGTAGCGAATGTTAGGAAGCTTGAAAAGAGCACTAGGCAGGTTGCGATAGTAGAGAGGCAAGTTCTGCCAGAAAGAGCCGGTAATCCAGCCATGCGTGACGGCCTCAAAATAGGCTTGTGGAACCACGAGAATGAACATGCCCACCGTGTACAGAGGAATCACGAGCCGTTTGAATCTCTCGACGAGGTACTGCCCTGTCGTTCGCCGCCTTAGCATATAGTTTGTGGCGAATCCGGAGGCAAAGAAGAACATCTCCATTAACCATAGCCAGAGGAAGATACCTCGTAAGATCGCCCAGATATCGTTTTGTTGTTCAATCGGCGCTTTGACGTGCCAGTCTTCTGTACAGAAAAAGCGGGTGCAGTGCAAAACAAAAACACCCAACATCGCGATTACTCGCATCCAGTCAATGTCGTATCTGCGCTCCTTCATTGTTTCATCTCCTTCTACAGTTTAGATAATGAAAGGACCATAGCCCAGATGGCAGGCAGCACAAAGAAACGCCCAGGGCTTTTCATTGTTTTTCTTTCTGGAGAGGTGATGATTGTCGTCCTCGCACAGTATGGGGTGTTGGGTTCTGTGAACGAAGGCGTGTATATGCTTCTATTATACACGCGATTTCGACAAATGATCCTATGTTTTAGCGTAAATTATGTGACAAAAGGATATTGCTTGGCAAGGTGAAGGGACAGTATAATGTGTGCATAGAACCTAACCCGGATGAACCGGAACCACAAGGGCCTGCAACGCCCTTTTCTTGCTCATTGTACAAGGATTTGCGAGGTTAGGCCCTATCCGGGAGTTCGCCGTTGACATACCAAAAACACTCGCAAGCACAATTTATGGATAGAATCATCGTAGGGTGAAAAAAGGAGGTAACGATGAAGGCCTTAGTCAAGCGGTATCGAAAAGAAGGGCTGTGGTTGGAGGATGTCCCCGAGCCGGAGGTGGGAATCAACGACGTGCTGATCAAAATCCACAAAACCGCCATTTGTGGCACCGACGTGCATATCTGGAATTGGGATGCCTGGTCGCAGAAGACGATCCCTGTCCCCATGGTCACTGGACACGAATTCGTGGGGACGGTGGCGGCGTTCGGTAGCAATGTCCA
This sequence comes from Anaerolineae bacterium, assembly GCA_046260035.1. Lineage (GTDB taxonomy): Bacteria > Chloroflexota > Anaerolineae > B4-G1 > SLSP01 > DSWT01. The sequence continues at coordinate 16,763 of JBJYXQ010000686.1, read as the reverse complement.
CGATTTGGAGATAGGTGATGTGGTCTCCGGTGAGGGCCACATTGTTTGCGGTCGTTGCCGCAACTGCCTCGCCGGGCGGCGACACCTGTGCAATCATACCCAGGGCGTCGGCGTTAACCGGACCGGCGCGTTTGCTGAGTACCTGTGCATCCCCGTAACCAACGTGTGGCATGCCGATCCTAACATTCCGATGGACCTTCTCAGCATCTTCGATCCGTTTGGCAACGCGACACACACGACGCTGGCGTTCAACGTGCTCGGCGAGGATGTGTTGATCACCGGCGCCGGGCCGATCGGCATTATGGCGACCGCGATTGCCAAGCACGCGGGCGCGCGCTATATCGTTACCACTGACTTGAATCCCTATCGCCTGGCGCTGGCGAAGAAGATGGGGGCCACCGTCGCACTCGACATCCGCGAGAAGACCATTGCCGAGGTGCAGAAAGAGCTGGGGATGAAGGAAGGCTTCGACGTGGGATTGGAGATGTCGGGGAGTGGCGAGGCCTTCCGCGATATGTTGGCGAACATGTGCCACGGTGGGAAAATCGCCATGTTGGGCATTCCGTCCGGGGAACTGGCCATTGATTGGAACACGGTGATCTTCAACATGCTGACCATTCGTGGTATCTACGGGCGCGAGATGTACGAGACCTGGTATTTGATGCAGTCGATGTTGCAGACCGGTTTGGATATCAGCCCGGTTATCACGCATCGCTTCCACTACACCGAGTTCGAAGAAGCCTTTGCTGTGATGCGCTCCGGCAATTCTGGCAAGGTCATCCTCAATTGGGTTTGAGTTTCTTTGGACAAGATTGGCAGGATTTTCAGGATAAAGATCTAAATCCTGCCAATCCTGTTAATCCTGTCCAAAAATGATGAGGTGTAGGTTCTATGAGTGATTCTAACGATGTTCAACGCGCCGTCCAAAACCTCTACCGCAGTGCCCCAGAGCGCGAGTGGCAGCGCATGGAGCGCCATCGCACGGAGTTCGCGGTGACGCTGCGCGCACTTGATGCGCATCTCCCTCCCGCACCTGCGCGCGTGCTGGACTGCGGCGGCGGACCGGGGCGTTATGCCATCGCCCTGACACAACGCGGCTACGAGGTCACGCTCTTCGATCTTTCGCCGGAGTTGCTGACGATGGCACAGGAGAAGGCCGCCGAAGCCGGTGTGACGTTGCACGGCTTCGAGCAGGGCACGGCGATCGATCTGTCGCGCTTTGCCGATGACAGCTTCGACGCTGTGCTGCTGATGGGGCCGCTTTACCATCTGCTGGATGAAGATGATCGGAAGCAAGCGTTAGCCGAAGCCTACCGCGTGGTCAAACCCGACGGGCCGGTCTTTGTCGCGTTTATCACGCGCTACGCCGCCCACATTGACGCAGTCGCCCGCTACCCGGCGCGAGCCTTTGAGCAAGCGCAGGACTACTGCCATATTGCGCAAACCGGCCTCCTGCCGCCGCGCACGGATGGTGTGGTTGCTTTCACTGCCTACTTCGCGCACCCCGCCGAAGCCGCCCCGCTTTGCCGCAGCGTAGGCCTCGACGTTCTCTCCGTACTCGGCGTAGAAGGTGTGGTCAGTGGGCGCGAATCGCTCATCAATGCGCTCGACGGGCCTGCATGGGATTTCTGGCTGGACATGAACTACGATGTCGCACACGATCCGGTCATTCACGGCGGGGTGGAGCACTTGCTGGTCGTGTGCCGCAAGCCATGCTGGCGTACTGTGTTGAAGCGCATCGCTACCGCGCTGGATGCAGCCGGCATCGACTACTGTGTCGTCGGCGGAACGGCACTGGCGCTGCGTGGCTTGCCCGTTCCTGTAAATGATGTCGATATCGAGATGGACGTCGCGGACGCATACCGCTGCCAGGAGTTATTCGCAGCGCACGCCGACGATCCGGTGGCCTTCCGAGAAAGTGAACGCGTTCGCTCGCACTTCGGGCGCTTTGTGTTCGATGGCCTACGCGTTGAGATTATGGCCGACCTGCACTGGCGCAAGGACAATCATTGGGTCCCGTCATTTTTGAGCACCCACGAGACTGTCGATCTGGACGGCGCACCAGTTTCCGTACTCGAGTTGGAGGAAGAGGCCCTGGCCTACCTGCGCCGTGGTCGCCTGGAGCGGCTGGCTCTCTGTTTACCTCATTGCGATTCCGAACGCTTCCGCGTGCTTTTCCAGAACGCTATCGCCAACGATATGTTTTGAATCATGAATCATGATTCATGATTCATCCATTCGCTCATTCGCCGATTCATGGTAAACTCACGCGCGCCATGAAGAAAGCACCGATACGCATCAAGGGCCTGGTCGCGCTGATGAATGACGTCCGCGAACGACTGAGCGCAGGTATTCCACCGGAGGAGGCGGGCGACTTCCGCGCGATGGTCACGGAGGGCGTGCGCACTGTGGAGGCGATCTGCCACCGGCATCACGTCACGCCGAATGATTTACCCGCGCCGTCGCGCCGCGCTTACGCTTATCTCAAGGGCCTCGATCTCAAGCATTTGCCGCCACCCGCCGCGGATGCGTCTGCAGCAGGCGTATCTGCCACGCCCAAGACCATCCGCTTGACGGGGGTTGTTGCTACGTGCAATCGTTATCATGCCAGATTTGCCCGCTTGGTGCGCAATGCCTCTCCTGCCTGGGAAGCGGATCACGCTGATGTACAGCGCCTGACGAAAGAATTGCGCGGTGACGCCGAGGGGATCACCGCGCTGTGCTGCGAGGTAGGGGGGACACCCGCTGACCTGCCGACGCAATCGCGACGTGCTTACCAATGGCTGGCGTTCCTCAGCGATCCTGAAAACTTGGCGTTGCATTTGACGACGCTGTCCGAAATGTACCGGACGGCCAAGACCGGCGCGGCACAAAAATCGCTATCGCTGGTCGAGCGCAAATTGCCCCTACATATCGAATTGTACGCGACGAGAAACCTATACCGCTCGCGCATCGAGCAGGATGGCATAACGATCACGGCCAACGAGGGCTTTGTCGGTGCGCCGCATTCG
>JBJYXQ010000686.1:12381-13652 GCA_046260035.1 Anaerolineae bacterium | reverse complement strand
TCTCACGTGGAACAAAACGTTGACGCACCGCAAGTTCGGCCATTACCAGACGACGACTAACACCGTGATGTTGAGCCTGTCGCTTGACGATGCCGCCGTTCCACCTTATGTGGTGGATTTTGTGATGTACCACGAGTTGTTGCACAAACACCTCGGGATCAAGTTCGTCAATGGACGGCGCTACGCGCACACCGCCGAGTTCCGCGACGCCGAACGGCGCTTCGCACAGTATGCGCAGGCCGAGACTTTTTTGGCCCAATTGGCCAAACTGCACCGCTGAAAAGGTAAAATCGGACGTCGTTTTTTTGATTGCCAGAGCAGTTATGTGAAGATGCCGCCAAAATTCTCGTTCCGGCTATCTGACTAAAGACTACCCGACTAAGGACTGTTTGACTATGACTGACACCTGGGAAAAACTCACCCACGATATTATCACCTGCCGGCGCTGTCCCCGTCTCGTCGCCTGGCGCGAGGAGGTGGCCCGTGTCAAACGGCGCGCCTACCGTGATGCTGACTACTGGGGCAAGCCCGTGCCCGGCTTTGGCGATCCAGAAGCACGGCTGGTCATTGTGGGCCTTGCGCCGGGCGCGCACGGCTCCAACCGCACGGGCCGCATGTTCACCGGTGATAGCTCCGGCGACACGCTCTTCGCGGCGCTCCATCGTGTGGGCTTTGCCAGCCAACCTGTAGCAACGGCCCGCGATGACGGCCTGACACTGCATGACACCTTCATCACTGCCGTGGGACGCTGCGTCCCGCCGAAGAACAAGCCCACATCGCAGGAGCTGGCGAATTGCCGTCCCTTCCTCGCGCGCGAACTGGCGCTTTTGACCCACGCGCGCGCTCGTGCAAGCACGGGCGTCATTTTGGCCCTCGGACGCATCGCCTTCGACGGTGTCCTGCGCTTACTGCGCGAGCAAGGCGTCGACGTACCGGCGTTGGCCTTCGCTCACGGTGCAACGTATCCCCTTCCCGCACCATGGCCCGCGCTCGTTGCTTCATACCATCCCAGCCGTCAGAATACGCAGACCGGACGGTTGACGATGGCGATGTTCGACGCGGTGTTTGATGATATCCGCACCCGCCTTGGGCCGGTTCCCTGACCAGTCCGCTTATGGTTAGGCGGGATGTACTCCCTCCTCTTGCCGGGAATTAAGATGTGTAGTTTTTGGGCGCGGCGTAGCGCGCCCAAAAACCACACAAAAAAAATTATTACCCTCCCCCCGCGCGAAGCGCAGGGGGAGGGGTAGGGAAGGGGTAAATTTGAAATG
>JBJYXQ010000686.1:0-12371 GCA_046260035.1 Anaerolineae bacterium | reverse complement strand
TGTGTAGTTTTTGGGCGCGCTACGCCGCGCCCAAAAACTACACAAGTAAGGTATTGCCCTCCCCCGCGCGAAGCGCCGGGGGGGGGGGGGGAGGGGGTAAATTTGAAATGGGATAGCTTCGCTATACTCACTTTTGACTTCGTTCTGGAGGGAGTATAATTATATCCATCCTGGAAGATGTCCACAGGAGGAGCCATGATCGAAGTCACATTGGAAACCCTGCAAATGAGTCTCGTCTCCCCGCACCGCATCGTTGTGCTGCGTGAGGTTGACGTAGAACGTTATTTGCCGATATGGATCGGTCCGTGTGAAGCAGAGGCTATTGCCAATCGCCTTAACCACGTCGAGATTCCGCGCCCGCAAACGCACGATTTGCTCGTGAGTCTGCTGGATACATTGGACGCTAACTTGCTCTACATTCACATCAATGCGCTCGCCGATAACACGTTCTTCGCACGGCTCGTGCTGGAGGTGAACGCTCAAACTGTCGAGGTCGATAGTCGTCCTAGCGACGCCATTGCCATCGCCGTACGCCTGGAAGCCCCTATCTACGTCGCCGAAGAGGTGATGGAGGAGGCTGGTGTGTTACCGGAGCGTGATCTCATCCCGCAAGGAGAGGCAGATAAGGACCTGGATGTTTTCCGTGATTTTCTTAGCACGTTGGGCACTGATGCATCATCATCTAACAAGGATAGCTAGGGCCCGACCGTGCACATTATTGCCCAATGAGCAAGAAAACGGGCGTCAAAGGCCTCTTTGTTTCCGGTTTATCCGGGTTAGGATCACAGACATAATGAAAGCGCCGGTATTGCTATGAGCACACCCGATAAAACCGTACCCCACAATATCGAAGCCGAGGAAGCCGTACTCGGCGCTTTGCTCATTGACCCTGAGGGTATTTTCCGCGTGTTGCCCTTTCTGCGGGCCGATGATTTCTACTTGCAGAAACACCGTTGGATTTATGAGTCGATTATCCATATCCACGACCGCCGCGATCCCATTGATTTTCTTACGCTGACGACCGATCTGGAACAGCGCGAGCAGTTGGAGGCCGTGGGCGGCGCGGCCTACATCTCGCAGTTGATCAATGCCGTCCCCTCTGCCGTCAGCATCGAATCCTATGGCCGTCTGGTTGAGCAGACTTCTGTCCGCCGCCGTCTGCTGGACGCTGTCAGCGATATCGCGCGCCTGGCCTACGACGAGAAGCTTCCCATTGAACAAGTCGTGGACAAGTCCGAACAGTCGCTATTTGGCGTGTCACAGCAGCGGGCTACCCGCGATCTTCAACCCATCCAAGAGGTTGTGCAGCGTTACTACGACCGGGTGGAATACCTCTACGCGCATCGCGGAGAGCCAATGGGTGTGCCCACTGGTTTCCACGATCTGGATCGTGTACTCGGTGGCTTCCAACGTTCCGATTTGCTGATTCTGGCAGCGCGCCCCGGTGTCGGCAAGACGTCGCTGATGATCACCTTTGCTTTGAAAGCGGCTGAGAAAGGACGCACCGTCGCTTTGTTTAGTCTCGAAATGTCGGCGGAACAACTTGCGCAGCGCATGGTCGCCGCCATCAGCCAGATCGACGCACAGCGGCTGCGTCTCGGGCAACTGCATGACGATGAGTGGCCACGTTTCGCCGACGCCATCGGCCATCTCTCGGACCTGCCGATCTACATTGATGACACACCGTCCATCTCTGTGCTGCAACTGCGCACCAAATGCCGGCGGCTGGCTTCCGAGCGTCCGCTGGAGATGGTGTTCGTTGACTATCTCCAACTGATGAATTCCGATATCCATTCCGACAATCGCGTGCAGGAAGTGTCTTACATTTCACGTTCGCTTAAGGGTATTGCCCGTGAGTTGGACATTCCGCTGATGACCGCGTCACAGCTCTCTCGTGCCGTCGAACAGCGTACTGACAAGAAACCTGTCCTCTCGGATCTGAGGGAAAGTGGAAGTCTCGAACAAGATGCAGACATTGTGATGTTTATCTATCGCGATGAGTTGTACAATGAAAACACGGAACAGCCCAATATCGCTGATTTGTTGATCTCCAAACACCGCAGTGGCCCGACCGGAACGGTGCAGCTCTATTTCAATAAACGGCTGACGCAGTTCCTCGACGCAGCCACGGTACCACGCATATCCGACCCGACGACGATACCATAGAACGTAACAATCCAATATTTTGGTAAGGAGAATTGTGACACTGACCCGTTTCTCCGGCTTTCCGGAGTCCAAAGTCGCCGTCGTGGCGTTGCCGGATCTGGTTTTTAGCGACCTTGTGCCGCAGATTGATGATCTGGCAGAACTCAAGGTGACGTTGCTCGTGTTGCGGCGGCTGGCACAGATGCAGTCCGATGCCGCGCCCTGGGTCACGCTCGCGGAGTTGCAGGCCGACCCAGCGATCTGTGCTGCCCTGGGTGATGCCGTGGAAACGCAACTCGCGGGTGCGCTGGCCCGCGCCACGCAGCGCGGTACGCTGCTTGTGGCTCCATGGCGGCTCGCTGATGGGACGGTGGAACGGCGCTATCTCGCTAACAGCCCGCGTGGACGGGCGGCGCAACGTGCGATGCAGCGCGGTGTCGAACCGGCGCGCGCGATCAAGACGGCGCGACCCAACATTTTCGCTCTCTACGAGCAAACCATCGGTCCGCTCACTGCCATCCTTAGCGAAGATTTGATGGAGGCTGAGAAGATCTATCCGGCGGAGTGGATCGAAGAAGCGTTCTATGAAGCCGCGAGTCGCAACAAACGCAACTGGAAATACATTCACGCCATCCTCGAACGGTGGCGCACGGAAGGAAAAGATGAAGTCGATAGACGAGATCGTGAAGCAGATCCGCGACGCTACATCGAAGGCAAGTACGGCGACCTCATCCAGCACTGAGCTGGACGATGCTGCTGCGGAGGCGCTGGCTGATGAGTCGTCAGCCGAAAGTGTAACTGTACCTCAATCGCGTGCGATGCTGGGCCGCCCTGATTGCCCGTTGTGCCAGGGAATGGGGTACGTTCGGCTGGACGTGCCAGTCGACCATCCCGATTTTGGTAAGTTATTCCCCTGCACCTGCCGGGCGCGGGAGATTCAGGCACAGCGCAGTGAGAGCCTCAAGTTATCGAGCAATATCGCAACGCTGGAGCGTTTCACGTTCAAGACTTTTCATCCGGAAGGCCATGGCCTTCCGGATGAACTTCAGACGAACCTGCGTCGCGCTTACGAGACGGCGCTGGACTACGCGCGGCATCCTGAAGGTTGGTTGCTGTTGCGGGGTGGATACGGTTGTGGAAAGACACACCTAGCTGCCGCTATCGCCAACGCAACTCTCGATAAGGGACTGCCCGTGATCTTCGTGACCGTGCCCGATCTGCTGGATTATCTGCGCGCGGCCTATGCACCCACCTCTCTAACCAGCTATGACCAACGCTTTGAGGAAGTGCGTACTGCGCCTTTGCTCATTCTCGATGATCTGGGCACGGAGCACGCCACGCCCTGGGCGTTGGAAAAGCTCTTCCAGTTGCTCAATTACCGCTATATGGCAGACTTGCCTACCGTTATCACCACTAATCGCGATTTGGAGGAAATGGAGCCGCGTTTGCGCTCGCGACTCGGTGACCCGGAGTTGGTACAAATTGCCACTATCCTCGCGCCAGACTTCCGGCGAGCTGGTGTCGGTCATGCTGAGTCTAACCTCAATACACTCTCGCTCTATACCGATGTGACGCTTGATGCGTTTGACCTACGGCGTGGCGAATTGGAGGCGGCCGAAGCTGATAACCTTGAGCGCGCGTTGGAACAGGCGCGGGCCTTCGCCGCCAATCCTGTGGGATGGCTTGCTTTCACCGGTACGTATGGCTGCGGCAAGACACACCTTGCAGCGGGTATCGCCAATGTCCGCGCGCGTGAGGGGCATCCGGCATTGTTTGTCGTTGTCCCTGACCTGCTCGACCATCTACGCGCGGCTTTCAATCCGCAAAGCTCTGTCACTTACGACAAACGTTTCGAAGAGGTGCGCCGCGCGCCGTTTTTGGTGCTCGACGACCTGGGCACTGAGAGCGCGACACCCTGGGCACAGGAGAAGCTCTTTCAATTGCTCAACCATCGGTACGTTGCCAAGCTTCCCACCGTGTTAACCACGGCACGTTTGATGGAAGACCTGGATCCAAAAATCCGCACCCGGTTGCTGGACGTGAGCCGTTGTACCATCTTCAGCATCCTCGCACCGGCCTATCGAGGGGGTGGGGGAGTATCGCGCCGTGCTAAATCTACTCGTTCGCGCAGCCGGTCGAAATAGTTGTCGCTGACGACTGATTATTGTAATATAGAACATCTGTGCTATAATCAAGATACAAAATTCGTAATTCTTAACTCTTCAAGGAGGGCTGGTATGGCTGATGAAGGACGACAAAAAGTACTAGATCAAGCGGTTGCGCAGATCAAGCGCCGTTTCGGCGATGGTGCGTTGATGCGCCTGGGAGAAGCGACTCATATGAACATCGAGACGGTCCCCACTGGATCGTTGGCGCTGGATATAGCATTGGGCGTTGGCGGGGTGCCGCGTGGGCGCATCACCGAGGTTTATGGGCCGGAGGGTTCCGGTAAAACCACCATCTGCCAGCACATTGTCGCGGAAGTGCAGCGTCGTGATGGTATCGCGGCGTTTATCGATATGGAGCACGCGCTCGATCCTAGCTACGCCGGGCGCTGCGGCGTCGATGTTGAGGGTCTCTATATCTCGCAGCCGGACACGGGCGAACAGGCACTTGAAATCGCCGAGGCACTGGTCCGCAGCGGTGCCGTGGACGTTGTCGTGATCGACTCGGTGGCGGCCCTTGTTCCCCGCGCGGAGATCGAAGGCGAGATGGGCGATTCGCATCCCGGCTTGCAGGCGCGTTTAATGAGTCAGGCGCTACGTAAACTCTCCGGTGCGATCAAGCAGAGCAACACTATTATGATTTTTACCAATCAATTGCGCGAGAAAATCGGTGTGATGTTCGGCTCGCCGGAGACGACCAGCGGTGGGCGCGCGCTCAAGTTCTACGCTTCTGTGCGCCTGGACGTACGCCGCGTGACGTCGATCAAGGTACAGGGCGAGGTCACCGGGCACCGGACTCGTGTGCGTGTGACCAAGAACAAAGTTGCTCCGCCTTTCCGCGTAGCCGAATTTGACATCATGTTCGGCGAAGGCATCAGTCGCGAGGGCGATCTTATGGACGTAGGCCTTGAACTGGACATCATCGACAAGCGTGGTTCGTACTACTATTACGACGGTGATCGTTTCGCGCAGGGGCGTGAGAACGCGAAGACCTATCTTAAAGAGAATCCGGAACTTGCCAATACCATTGAAGACTTAGTCCGCCAAAAGCTGGTCGAGATGAAAAACATCCCGCTAGAAGTCGGTGCCGACGTCGATATGGAGGATGATGAATCGGCGTTTGAGGACGAGGATTAGCCGTAGCTATGGCCACATATTTGTCACACTTAAATCCGGTGATTCAGGCTCTATTGGGCACCCTCTTCACGTGGTTCGTGACGGCGTTAGGAGCAGCGACCGTTTTCCTGACCAAACAGGTCAGCCGCAAAATCCTGGATACTATGCTCGGTTTTGCCGGCGGCGTGATGATTGCCGCGAGCTACTGGTCATTGCTGGCCCCGGCTATTGAAATGTCGGAAGGAGGACCGATTCCGGCGTGGATCCCAGCAGCTGTGGGCTTCGTACTCGGCGGGGTTTTCCTGCGCGGTGTTGACTTCGTCTTGCCGCATCTCCACCGCAGCGACGAAGGTCATCCCGAGGGGGTGAAAACTACGTGGCGGCGCATCACGCTGTTGATTCTCGCCATCACCCTGCACAACTTCCCGGAAGGATTGGCGGTGGGCGTGGCCTTTGGTGCTGTGGCATCGGGATTTCCTTCGGCCACAATTGCGGGCGCCATCGCGCTGGCGTTGGGCATCGGCATCCAGAATTTCCCCGAAGGCATGGCTGTCTCTATGCCGCTACGGCGTGAGGGAACCTCGCCTTTCAAGAGCTTCTGGTACGGGCAGCTTTCGGGCCTCGTGGAACCGGTTGCGGGTGTGCTAGGCGCTGCAGCAGTTTTGGTCGCGCGTCCTCTTCTACCCTACGCGCTGGCTTTCGCCGCCGGTGCGATGATTTTTGTCGTCGCCGAGGACCTTATCCCCGAAGCACAAAACGGTGGCAACACTCATCTCGCCACTTTCGGCGTGATGTTGGGCTTCACCGTGATGATGATTTTGGATGTCGCGTTAGGGTAGATTGACAGGTTTAAACTACAGGGGCAACGTGTTCTGACGTTGTCCCTGTTTTTGTTGATGGGCTATTGGGCAAGTTGTACGTTGAAATGGTCCAGGATGCGTTGAATTGGTGTGAAGATGGTCACGCTGGTGGAGCCGGCGAAGAGGAGACCGACAGCGCGACGATCCATGTCGAGGATACCTGAGCCGGAATCGCCAGGACTGCTCATGCTGTTGGTAATGATCTGGTCGGTGAAAACTGCGGTACGCCCGGCATAGTCCACGTTCACGGTCACGTTGACCTGGGTGATGTAGCCGGTCGTCAAGCTGGTCGTTCGCCCCATTTTCTGCACCTGCATCCCCAAAGCCGGTGTATTCACTCCGGCAGGTATTCCCAGGCCAAGTATGTCCGGGATGACGAGATCGGACGTATCCGGCTGTGCCAGTGCGGCATCCATGGTGTTGACGCCCGACGTTTGTTGCACGGATTGCAGCCGATGACTGGAGCCGGTCACTCGGGCGACAAAGTTGAGCACTGTGGCGACGCTGTCGGCAATTGAACACTGCGAGGGGTTGTCGCCAAAGTCCAATGGCATGAAATCGGAGAGCGCAGCGATGCGATCGTCCGCGGTTCCCCCATCGGCCGGGCCGGGTTGGTAGATGGGGTCGCCGATTTCCCCTGCGTTGGAATCGGCCAACACATGGTTGTTGCTCAGGATAAAGGGCGTGCCGTTGCGCTCTACCAGCAGGCCGAAGGTCCCGGCGGTGATATCGCGATGACCGATGGAGATACCGGGCTGCGCCGGTCGAAAGCGGTCCCTAGGATTATCTGTGACTTGCGCACGGATGCGTCCGGTTTCCACCACATCGGTTAACATGCCTTCCAATGATTTGGGGACCAGGTCCTGTGGCGTGAGTTGTTCACGGGGCACTTTCTGGGTCACGGAGACGATAAGGCTGAGTTCGCTGGTGGTTTGTCCCTCGCTGATTTTGTAGCCCAATCCGCAGGCCACAACGTTCTGCCGCTTGAACAGGTCGGGCAATACCTGTTGGTAAATTGCACGCGCTTGCGCCATAATGTGGTTACTCATAGCTCCTCCTCTCGATAATGGTTACAACTTTCAGGTATCAGGCTACAGGTTACGAGTTGAACCGTAGCCGTGTTCTACCCTATAGTCCTTACTCTCTATTTCTTGCTCTTTAATCGCTTTCTTCCCACTGCGCTTTAACCTCGCCGATGACCTCTATCCACACGCGCACACCGTCGAGCATGTCAGGGATGCGGTCTTCGGGATGTAGTTCTTCACTGGGAACTTTGTGGGTGACATTGACAATCAACGCTGGGTCGCCTACTGGCCGGCCATGTCGCATCCGTAGTCCAATTCCCACGCCGACGACGTTGGCCTTCTTCAGCAAAGCGTCTTCGTAGCGGGCTTTGACATCCTGGATGCGTGCAATTGGGTTGTCTTCATTATCCTTTCGCTGCATATCACACCTGCCTTGCTAAGTGATTCTTCGTTGACTCTGTTAAATCCGTTGAGGAAATCCTCGACTTTATAGTGAGACCTTGCACCCAGAGGAGTAGGGCGATACATCCTAGACCGCCCATACAGACCCAGAAACCCCACCCAGGATTGACTGGCGCAGCGTGGAGTGTGCGGAGTGCAGGGAGCAGCCGTACGAACGTCGCCACGGCGGGCAGCCCGGTAATCGCGAGCCACGCCAACAGTACCCAAGGGCGGTAGTGTCCCAAGCGCGGCGCGAACCATACTGCTGCGCCGGTCACTAGGATCGCACCGATGCCCCACCAAAACGGGATGCGCCAACCTGGCGTGTGCCATGCACTCACGATCTCGGGGTAGGGGGGTAACGTCGCCAGGGCCAATCCCGCACCCACGAGCGCACCGCTGATCCGCCAGACACGGTGGACTTTGGCTAATAACACGGGTAGTAGGACCGCCAATCCTACCAGCGGCAATCGCAGGGCTTGCAGGTTCACCGATAGCGCGCCGGTTTCAATCTCCGGCAGCAGTCGCAGTAGGTCGAAGAGATCATAGGCGTTCCAGGCAAGTGCCGCTGCGTGCCGTCCCACCCACGGTCCAAAGTAGCCGATGAGGGCTATTCCCCACGCTATAAGCAATCCTACCTGCGTATATCGCTTCCGGCCGTCTGTCATTTCCAAAACCCCAATCTCAAACCTCTCACTATATCTACGGCTGCGTGAGGGCAAAGTTGTCGAACGCTGTCACCGACGTTTCACCACGTTCGACGGCATCAGCGAAGAGTGCCACGGCGCCGGGGGCGTACAACGTATCATCGATATGCGTGACCAGTCGTTCGTCGTTAACCCATAGTGATAGCGCGTCGCCCGCGCAGCGAACTTCAAGATCGTTCCGTGCTTTGCCTGTACGGATGATTTCGCTGGTTTTAGGACCGACCAACGGCGTCGCTGTACCATTTTCGACCAATAGGATCAGATAGAAGCCATCCGCACTGATAGCCAGAAGGTAATAGTTGTCTTCATCCAGTTGACGGCAGATGACACCCATCCAGTTATTCACCGTGCCCTGGACGTGCCGCACCTGTACTGTCACCACAGTGTCGGTGTAGGTTTTTCCTGCGAGCGGCGCGTATACGGCGATACCCTTACCACGATCTTCCAGATAGAGTTCACCGGCTTGCGCGTAGACAGCGCTTTCTTCTGTTTCGAAACGCGCCCAAGCAGGGTTGGGTGGATCGAAATCGTCGATCAGAGGCGTTGTCGTTGGTACAATTGTTGATGTGGTCTCCGGAGACGGCGAGACGGTGGGGTTACTACAAGCTGCGACTAGCAGCAGAAGGATAAGCAGACGAAGTAAGTTATACCGTGAAACTGCGGTCATGATCACACCTCTGGTTTATGGATAGGCAGCGCGATGGTGAGTGCGGTTCCCTGGCCCTCGCCTTGGCTCTCAGCCCACACACGTCCTTGATGCGCGGCGATGACCTCTTTGACAATGGCAAGTCCCAATCCCATGCCACCGTACTTTCGACTCGTAGTTCCATCGATTTGGTAGAAACGCTCGAAGATGTGTGGCAACTCAACCGCGGAGATGCCAATGCCTTCATCCTCAATCCGCAGCCAGATCTCATCTTCGTTGACCGCTGCCTTGACCCACACACGTCCCGGTTTACGATTGAATTTGATCGCGTTGTCGAGCACCTGGCTGAGTGCGCGAATGAGATAGTGTGCGTCTATAGTGGCAATTGGGAGTGCATCCGGCAAGTCGGTGATGATCTTTATCTGCTGCTCAGCCGCAAGCGGACTGATCGCATGCAACGCCATCCGTACGACGGGCTGTACGGGCTGCGGAATCGGCGAGATGTGTTGTGTCTCAGCTTCTTCCAGCACAGTGATAGCCTCGACTAGAGTGTTCAGGTGGTGGATGTGTGTACGAATGGTTTGAAAAGCTTGCTTCAAGACGGGTTCCATTTCATCGCCTAACGCACTATCGAGTGTTAGGTCGATATAGCCGCGTACAATGGCGAGTGGGGTGCGTAACTCGTGGGAGACGTTTTGGATGAACTGGGTCTTGAGCGCATCCAGGCGCTGCAAGTGGGCCAGAGCTTCTTCTGCGCGCCGGTGCGCAGTTTGAACTTCTTGGAAAAGCTGTGCGTTTTCCAGAGCCGGCGCGGCTGCGGTGACGATGAGCTTGACCAGTTCAATTTCGCGCCGGGTGAAAGTACGTGGTGTGTCATTTTCTACACTGACCATACCGATGACTTTGCTGTGGGCTACCAGGGGAGTGATCAGCAACCCGCGTGCTTTGGCGCGATGAAGGTAATCGACCAGACGTGGGATGTCGGTTTGTACATCGCCGAAAGCGAGCGTGCGCTGTGTCATCAGTGCGTATTGCAGGAATGGTGTTTGCGGTAGGTCGACTACGTCGTCGATAGCGGAGGGATAATCTGGTTCGTGGTCTTCGCCAACGATGACGAGTTGGTCACCCTCAATCAAGCCGGCGACAACCAGTGAGACATTGAGCGCTTGTCGGATATGCTGGCACGTTGCGGCGAGAACTTTCTGCGGTGTAAGTTGTGTGTTAGCCGAAACTAAGGCTTGACTTAGGATGGTGGCATCCTTTAGATCGAAGTCCGCCTCGATTTGTTGCGCCTGCTCACAGTCGATTAGCCTTCGCAGCAATGCGGGGAAATACGGCTGCGGTACATCATCCTTCGAGAGTACGATGACCCTTGTCTTATCCATCAGGTCGGCGGTGACGGCACGCATTGCTGGAGGCGCGAGCATGATAATGGGCAACCGCCCATCTAACTGCTTGAGCTGTGCAATCCATGCCTCGGTGTCGCTTCCGTGAATACCGGAGTCGTTTGTGGTCAGGCAAACGGCATCTATCGTATCCTGCGTCAAGACGTTCGCCAAGGATTCGTGGTCCTCACAGGGGAGGATGGTAATGGCGAGATGCTGCGCGAGCGCTGCACTTACCTTCGCCGTTTCGTCCCCGGGAGAGGAAACAAATAGTAGACATATTTGATCGGTGATTTGTTGTTCCATAGTTAAGCCTGGTTGAACCGGTGATCGTTTTCATTGTAACACAATTTTCATGAGAGTCATGGTTGGCTCACTACTTTCACGAATCTCTGGCGTAAGTTGCTGTGATGGTTGGAAATCTGGGCCCTTTGCAAAATCTAACCTTTTTGGTTATAATAGAGGTTGTCCTGGAATCCGCAAATACCCATAATACCTTCTGACCAGCACCGCTTGTCGGAAGGGCGGAGCGCGGAACAGAAGGGGGAACCTATCGTTGAACCGGATGCGTATAAGTCGCCAATATCCTACGGCTGGCCTGGGTCTCTATTTGCAGCGGCAGGCCGACACTCCTATCCGTTACGTGCTCGAACAACTCCTGCAGTTTCTGTTCGGCTGGATACCCACACCTCTGGGCATGGGATTACGCGCCATCACCTATCGCTTGATGCTGAAGATGCAAGGCTTGGCTGCCATCGAGCCTGGTGTACGGCTGTGCTTTGCGAATCATCTTCAGTTGGAACATGGCGTGTACCTCGATCGGGGGGTGTACATCCATGCTTGTCCGCAAGGCGTGGCGATCGGCGCAGGGACGCTGGTCATGCATGGGGCTGTGCTTCATGTCTACAACTTTCGCGATTTGCCCCACGCCGGTATCCGTATCGGGCGGGATAGTCTCATCGGTGAGTATACCGTGATTCGGGGGCAAGGCGGCGTGACAATTGGGGATCGGGTCTATACTTCTCCAATGGTGCAGATTATTGCAGTCAACCACGTTTTTGATGATCCGCAGCGTTCTTTCGTGGAACAGGGCATCACGGCAGAAGGGATTGTGATCGAGGATGATGTCTGGATTGGCTCGGGGGCGGTGATCACCGATGGGGTGCGGGTTGGACAGGGTGCTGTCATTGCAGCCGGTGCTGTGGTGACGAAGGATGTAGCTCCTCACACCGTGGTTGGCGGGGTTCCGGCCAAGCTTCTACGAGAGATCGATGGTCCGATAGACTCGCGGCAGCGCGGGACAGTTTATCCATCAATGGGGTGACAGCTGTATAGGCGGGAAAGGGATATGCAAGTGTGGTCGCTTACGAAGTTGCCACATATTTGCGATGTAACACTAACTTTTTCTCCGTCGATTTGGTGTATTCTATAGTTAGAGATCGAGGGGATGAATCTCAAGCTGTCCAGGATTGCCTTGCGTCGTTAGTCATGTAATTCGGGGGTGTCCTGAAATTGAATACTTATGACGCTTTCTGACGAGTAGTGCTTGTCGGAAGGGCGGAGCGCGGATAAAGCATGACCGAAGACATACCAATCACGCTGGCAGATACAGGCTTGGGTACCACATATGAGCGGTGGGCACTCAATCGTGCGTTGCAGCATATCCAGCAAGTGTGTCAGACTCAGTCGGTTCTGGAAGGGCCGGGCGATGGCATGACTGGAATTGCGGGAATTAACTCTATTGTCTTAGGCCGTCAGGGAATTCCCGTAACGCTACATCTGATGGATGCGTCCCGGGCTCTCTATGCCGAAAGCGTTTGGAATATTCACGCGCCTCAGGCTTCCCTAGAAATCATTGTCGATCCCAATGTTCGCTTTCTG
>JBJYXQ010000685.1:25457-27848 GCA_046260035.1 Anaerolineae bacterium | reverse complement strand
GCGATGTCCAGCCACGCCTGGCGTCTTTCAACGCGGTTGTAGAGCATCGCAAACGTCCACACCTGACGCGCCTGGAGCCAGATGAATTTATCCGTATCGAAGGCACTGCCGTCCCGATCCAGGCAGGTGAAGTAGCCGCCAAACTCGCGGTCAAGAGAATGGCGCTCCCAAAATGGGATCACGTCGTTGAGCAAGGCTTCACGATATTGAACAGCATAACGACTGAAGTCCATATGCATTTCACCTCCCTGAAGCGTGAAACGTGATGCGTGACTTGCCTTTCACGCATCACGTATCCCAAAGTGCTCACAATATCGCCGGTACAGATGCCCCGCCTGCGCGTAGGCCGAGTTGGGGCTCATGAAATGGCTGAATTCGAAAGTGATCGCCTTTTCAACACCCATCTGTGCGGCGGCTTGCAGTTTGAGCAACAACTTCTCCCACTTGATCGGCAGGAATTTTATGGGCATGTCGCGGTCGAAAGTCTCGCTGTTGGTCCAGCAGCGCAGGCCGTGGCGGTCGGCGAGTTCCTTGTTGATCGCCAGGTACGTCGGCAGCTCGTGGAAGTCCACGTGCCCATCCTGGAAGGCAACGATATCCACCGCACCCGCGGTGCCCGCCATGATCTCATCCCACTCGCGCGCGTGCTCCTCCGGTGTGATGCCAGGCGTCGCAGACGACGCCTGCGCCTTGATGCCGTCCATCCACGGGGAGATCAACACCGGCAGATCAGCAAGCGATTTGCAGTGGTGGCCCATCTCCGCGTAGATTTCGATGATACCCTTGACGCGGCGACTCACTTCCTGTGTGAGATACCAGCCTTTGAAGGCCGTTTTGTGCCCGTAGCGCGCCCAGACTTCGTCCACCACGGCCTTGTTGAGATCGACTTCCTTGCGATAGTCTCCCTGATGCCAGTACCGTCCGGAGTCATACGTGCCGAAGTAGAAAGCCATGCCGTACTCTTCCGCCAGATCGAGGAACATGTCCACCAAATCCACTGGCGGGATGAAGCATCCTTCGCGCTCGTGGAGAACGTCCGAAGGATACGTCATCCAGTGCTTATGCCCGCTGCGGATGAGGATGACCGTATCGATGCCAATTGAGCGCATCGCTGCGAAGTCACGCGCCCACTCCACACGGCCCCAATTCTGGTGCGGGATATCGTGGCTGATTTCATCAAGGAAAGTTCCGGTTAATAACATCAGTTCACCTCAAAAGGTCAATCATCGCTGTGTTTGGCATTCTTCTTCTTGGCCCGACGCTTGCGGAGTTCGTAATGCTGCCAATAGACGCGGTAATCGTCGTAGCGCTTTGTGTGCAGTGGCGGCGTCTCTGTCGGATAGCCGACATACGCCATACCCAGCGGCGTCACTTCCTCGGGAATTCCCAAAATTTGCGAGACCGGACGAATAACGGTGGGCAATGGATGTACGCCGATCCACACCGCACCCAGGCCCAAGCCCGCCGCCGCGATGAGGATATTCTCCATCGCTGCGCTGCAGTCCTGAACCCAAAAATGTTTAGCCGCTGAGCTATTTGCGATTTTGAGATTACCGCAGACTACAATAGCTGCCGGGGCGTTGTACCGGGCGAACATCAACTTATCCCGAAACTTATCCAGAACCTCGCGCTCTGTAATCACGACGAATTCCCAGGGCTGGCTGTTGCACGCCGTCGGCGCAGACATCGCCGCGCGGAGCAAAAGTTCTAATTTTTCTACTTCGACTGGCTGATCCAGAAAACTTCGCACGCTACGGCGTTGCAGGATATAGGACATCACTTCGGGATACTCCGTCATTTTGCTCTCCGAGTCTCCAGCTTGGTGAACACATCCCGGAAAATCGGATCGCGATGCACGTGCCACGCGCTTCGGATAAAATGACGACCCGCGTCGAAGCTCCACGTGCCTTGGTCAGTCAGGATGGGGCTGTGAACGAGGTGGGTGGGTGTCCAGGATTCATCCAGCAGATACGCAATTGTCGCGATATCCCAAATCACTTTCGACCAGCCGAAATGCTCTTTGTGATATCCCTTGACTGTCTCCGCTAAGTAGTCACCGATGGCCCCACGTCCCTGAACATAGCGCTCGATTTCGGGGATCGTCGTGTGCAGATGCGAGCACACCCCCATCACAGGGATCTGCACCACCGGCACGCCGCAATCGAAAATCACCCTCGCCGCCTGTGGATCTTGCCATAAATTGAACTCCTTCGTGTTGGACCAGTGGAACGCATGCCCCCCCAGCCATACCACGACGATACGCTTGATGATCTCCGGCTCCAGCAAGATGGCCGATGCCACGTTCGTGATCGCACCGATGGCAACGACGTACAGAGGATCGTCGTCCTCGCTGCGCGCCATCGCTTTGGCGATGAGATCGCGTGCAGCGTC
>JBJYXQ010000685.1:12631-25357 GCA_046260035.1 Anaerolineae bacterium | reverse complement strand
GTGTCGAGCACCATCTGCACTTTGCCAGTGGGCGGCTCAAGGCGAGAAATCCGTTCAGCTTCAGAAATCTTGGGGAATTGCATCGAAAACCTCCTGTTAGTCCTATAGTCCTGTAATCTTTAGTCTCGTAGTCGGAAAAGCACGCTAGCTTTTGCCCCCGTCTTCCGTCTACTGTCTCCTGTTTACCTGTACAGCAAACAGCGGAACAATGCCATCCGGCAATGGCTGACCCGTGTCGTCGGTAACCGGCAAACGGGTCAGGTCATCGGGTAGGTACATACCAACATCCACGCGCACCGTCTGTCCCGCTGGGATTTCGGGGATGTCTAGTCGCCGCACATCGACGACCACGTCGCCAACTTCCCAGGCGGAAGTCGGATACCAGCCCGCACGCGGCGGTCCGTCATCCTGCGCAAGCATCTCGCCGGCTTCATCCAACACGTGTACGAAGACCGTGTAGTCTCGGTCAAGCGCAGTTTGTGCCTCCCAATACAAGGTCAAAGTCAATGGCGTAGAACTTCGCAACGCGCCGGATAGATCATAGCCTTGCAAAAGGATGCTTTCGCCCAGCGTGTACCATGCCGGATACTCCGGCGTGACGTCCAAGGAAGTTTCAGGGACGACCGACACGTTTCCCACAACGGGAGGAATGATGGGCTGATCAGCACTATCGAAGGCTGTCAATTGGTCGCGCGAGTCGTCGAGGTACAGACCGATGAGCAACTGGTAGCGTTCCGGCGCGGGAGCCCAGGGTTCGACAGCAATGCGGTAGACATCGCAGAAAGCCATACCGGGCGTCCACAACGAGGTCGGATAGCGTCCCAGACCCGGATAGGTGTGACGCTCACCAGCGCGGGTATAGTTCTGCCCCAGCAATTGCACGTACACCGTGTAATCTTCCGTGATCGGCACCAGGGCTTCCCAACAGGCTTTGACGACGAGTCTATCCCCTTGCGTCACGCGCTCAGGCTCGAAATCAACGCCGAGAAGGCGGATGCGTGGGTTGGTCTGCCCAACCACATTGTAGTCAAAGTTCAAAGACGTGAGTGTCCCCTTCACCTGTCGCGGGGCATAGAGCCGTGGGGGAGCAAAGGCGGCTTGAATGCGCGCACCCGGTGCAAGCGCGGCCAACACGGCCATGCTCAAAATCAGTCCCCAACCAAGAGCACGCCAAACAAGGGGCGCCGATTTCTGATACACACCGTACGCTACCAGCACCGCCCACGCACCAATCGCTGGAAAGAGTAACCGCCCGTGCGGCGCGCCGACGTTCCGCATCCAGTACAACAGCGCGACGCCAATCGCCGCCAGCCATGCTGCGCTGAAAAGGTAGATGCTCTCCGCAGACGATATGCGATCGGGTAGCGGGAGAGAGGTCGGGCGGGTACGCACATCGCGAATCACGCGCCAGACTCCGTAGATAAAGCACGCAAAGGCAACGAGCGTGAGGAGCCCGTACACCCAATCAGGCCAGAAGATATGGCCCCAGCCATAGGCCCCCCAGAACGAACGCAACAGCAAGGGCAAGTCCGGCACAAGCTCGATCAGCGATCTGGGTTGCGCGTATCGCCAGGGTGTGTCGAAGTGGCGGCTCACGCCCAACAGGTCGCCGTAAAGCCACAAGTTGCGCGCGTACCACCAGCCCCCTACCCCCAAAGCCAACACGAGATACAAACACAGCGCCGTCGCCAACGTTTTCCAGGATAACCGTTCACGCCAGGCTTGCCAGCACAACGCCGCCCCAATCGCAAACAGTAGTGCCAGCGCGCTCGTTTTGGATAGCATCGCCATCCCCACCAAAACACCGAGCACAGTAGCACGGCGCATGGTAAGTCCGCGGCGGAACACGCGAGCAACCATCCACAAAGCAGCCGTGGTCAGTGCAGCGGCGGCACTATCGTTGTTGATGACGCCGCACATAAAGACGAATTGTGGCTGGAACGCAATCAATGCGGCGGTCAACAGCGCGCCCTTGCGAGTCTGGAAAACTTCATACCCGATCCCCCACACCGCAACCACGGTGAGGATGCCAAACAGAAGCGAAGTTAGCCGCGTCACATGGATCGCCAGGGTTGAACCACGCCAGAGGAAGCGTTCCGCATCCGTGTGGATAAGCATATTCTTGTTATCCAACGCGTTGTCGAGCGCCTGATAGCCGAAGTTGGGGTTATGCCACATCAGGTCGCGCAGATCGCTATCGTCGAAAGGAGCGCTAAGGAGCGCAGCTACAACATAGTAGAGCGGTGGTTGCGCCGCTTCCTGGTTAGCGCCGCTGGCATTTTCATCCAGCGAAGGCAACCCGTTGCCTTGCACCAACCAGCGCACGTAAGCATAGTGCCACACCTCGTCGGGGGCTTCGAAAACAGGTGTGGCGCTGCTGTGCAGTAGCGTCAAGATGACGAAGCCAAGAAGTAACACTACCAACGGATGTGCCGTATAGCAAGATAAACGACGGAGAAAACCAGGCAAATGCTTCATGGGGATAATGACCAAATCACAGGCGCATCATTAGGCACAGGCGCACCGTCACGCCATGCTGGCAGGCGGACGCCATCCGATGGAAGGTACAAGCCAACGACAATCGTATCCCCGGGTGCGACCGGTTGCGGAAGCCAGTGTGTATCAAGGATACGATCACCGGACTGCCACAACGAAGTAGGGAACGCACCGCCAGCAGGCGGGCCGTCACCGGTAGTTTTCAGCACACCATCAGCATCCAACAGGTGAATGAAGACCGTGTAATCCGCAGGCAAAGCACGTTCGCTTTCCCAGCACAGCGTTACCAGTGTATGATCGGTGGACGGCGCGACGACAGCATGGGTCAGCCGCACAGACTCGCCGAACTTGAGCGTTCCCGGCAAGCGTGCCTCGGCGGGGCAATCCGGTGCAACGCCCGGTAAACGCAACCGCGTCAGCGTTAGGTGCGTTCCGACGGATATACCATCGATGCTGACTGGCAAACGCGCACCGCTCTCCTTTTGATACAGCGCTAAATGCAAATCCCAGGCTTGCGTCGTAAAATCCGCCACAGGCAAGTCGAACTGGTAACGATCGACGATGACGGTGCCGGTCTGCCAGGCCCCAGTGGGATAGTTGCCCCGTCCCGGCCAACTGTCGTAGGTCCAGCGCTGTGTGGTATCGCCTGGAATCGGCGATACCAATTGTAAAGCCAAGAGATAATCCTTGGCAAGGGGCGCTTCGGCTTGCCAGTAGAACGTCATACGCATACGCTGCGCACGTTCATCCACGACCAAGTCGTAGCCCTGCAAGAGAATCGTATCCGCAAAGATGGCATCAAGCGGATATGCAGGCTCTGTCTCGACAACACGGCGCGGCGGCGCGAAAAAAGCCGGGAGAATATACCCTCCCGTCCACCAAGCAGAAAGAGCCAGCGCGAGCACCGCGCCCTGCGCCACACGACGCGGCGATGCCAGGCGAGTCAGCCCTGCTGCCATCACCAGCGCAACGGCAGGCAGCGCGGGAAAGAGCAAACGTCCGCCAGGCGCCGGCGTCATCATGTTCCAGCGCAGCCAGCTCAGCGTGATGACCACGAACCAGGCCGCCAGTCCACCAAGAGCATAACGTTCCATAACACGAAATCGCCGCCAGCCCCAGATTATCCCGGCAAGGCTCAACCCGGTGAGGAGCCCGTATAAAAGATAGAATCCAGACGGATAAAACGCGCAAGGTAGTTGCCCCCAGAAGGAACGGAACATCAAGCCCGCCTCCAGCAGCCCCTTCCAGGGTGTACTCCATCCCCGTAGGCCGACCGTCGCGAGCATCGGTTGCAGCGCCGTGAGATCACCGTAGAGCTGCCAGTTACGCCAGAACCACCAACTGTCCAGCGTGAGCGCGATGAGGGGGATGAACAGCACACGCACCGTCAGAGCCGGGCGGGGCGCAGCGCGGTGCAGCCACAATGCCACAAACAGAGCTGCGCAGGGAATCAGGGTGAACCATCCACTCAGCTTGCTCAAGCCCGCCGCACCACACAGCACGCCCAAGAGCAACGCGCGCGTCCAATCCAGGTGATGCTCCTGCCACGCACGCGCCACCAGCCACAGGATCACAGTTACTAAAGGCGTCACCAGGTTATCGTTGTTGACGCCGCTGGCGACCAGGAGAAACTGCGGATTGAAAGCGACGAAGGCTGCGCCGAGTAAAGGGATAGCCGGACGACCGGGGAAAAGTCGGCGGCCCAGCGCAAATGCCCCCATAATGGTAACCACCTGCAAGCACGTCGAAAACAGCCGCAAGACGTGCAAGGTCAACAGCGCGCCTTGCCAGGGGAAAGCTTCACGGTGCGGATCGTGACGCAGCACCGCGCGATTATCGTAGAGATGCGGGGCTTCCAACCCACAGGCCACGCGAGGATTCCACTGCCAGAAAGTCGAGGCGTCTTCGGTGCGCAAGCCGAACAAGCGTACAAGACCGGACGAGAGCAGGTAGTAGAGCGGCGGCTGTGAGATTTCTTGATGCATCTGGTAATCCGCGATATCCGGCGCGCCGTGGACCGGTAGATGGCCGTTGTCCGCCACGTAGCGGATGACCTCGAAATGTTCCAGTTCATCCAGGTTCTCGAAGGGCGGCAGAATGACGCCATAGGCCAATCCCAGGCTGAGATAGGCCAACAGAATCACGTATAGACCACGGCGAGTTTTACGACTCATAAAAATTGTACTGTATTCAAAGCACGTCTTCTACTTTAGAAAGGTGGTCAAACGCAGATATGACTTCATCGTCAATATCTAACAACCAAAGGAAGGTAAGTACGGTTGGTTTGCCCCAGAATCCCATACAGACCCGGACGGTCGATCCAGGCCAGGATGTGCCTGGCGCTGCGTTCCGTGATCGTAATGCCATCTGTCACCCATGTGCCGGCATCCAGCCGGTAAAGGCGCGCGGTGCCCGCGATCACACTGCCGGAATTGCTAAAACCCAGTAGCAGCTCCACAGGCTTAGTTGGTTGGACTCCTTCAACAATAAAAAAGTGATCCATACCAGCGAGAGTGCCCACCGACTGAGATTCCGCGTAGGTTACGCTGAGCGCAAGCTCCAAAGTTAGGGTTTCGGTCAGGGTTCCAGGCGGAACATGCACTTCTGTCAAATGTTCAGGATACGTTATCCACAGCATCCCACCTTCTTCACCGAAATATCCGCTATCCGAAGGGACCGGAGTCGGTCTGGGTATGGGCGTTGGCATTGGCGTGTCAGTGGTACTGCGCGCGCAACGGAAACCGATGTGCTCGAAAACTTCCGCGGAAGCCTCGTCGTGGCGCACCCAGTTCGTTGAAAGGACCAAGTGATCATACCATCCACCGCCACGAGCCAGATGATATTTGCCCAGGTCCTCCTCCGGTCCAGTGGGATTGTAGTAAGGGGAGGTAGCATAGTAATATTTCTGGTAGAAATCATTGACAAACTCCCTTACATTCCCCACCATATCCAGAACGCCGTAGGGACTGGCGTTTTGAGGATACATTCCCACAGCGACGGTGTCGCCCACGCAGGGATCAGGCAGGACATCACCTGGGCGCAGAATAGCAGTGTTAGTACGTTCACAAGTTGGTTGCTCATATCCCCAAGGGAAAGGGCGCAGATCCGTACCCCGGGCGGCCTTCTCCCATTCTGCCTCCGTGGGCAGGCGTTTTCTTACCCAGGTACAGTAAGCATTGGCATAACTCCACCGCACGTTGATCACAGGATACGAAGCGTACTTGGGATTCGTGTAATAATCGGGACGGGTTACCGAAGCATCAGAAAGCGGATGCGGACAGACGCCAGCCGCCTCGCACGCAGCATATTGCGCGTTTGTAACTTGCACCTTATCAATGTAAAAAGCGTCCAGATATACCAGATGGATAGGCGACGCGTCACCATCACAGTGAATGCCCGTATAATCTTGCGCACACCCCATACCAAATGCACCAGCAGGCACATAGACTTCATCAACCGCTGTAGCCACAGAGGAGAATGACATCCCCCGCGCCGCGCCGAAATGCACATTGTGCACCACAAGAAACAACAGCAATAATCCAACGGTAAAACCCAGATAGCGAATACTCCTGTGCATAACACACTCCTACGACGATAAAATTCATTCAGATGAATTGAGCAACCATTGCGTGATACGCATGTCACTATCAATCACAACCGTCCAGCGCTCCATCGTATCCAACCAATAGACGCCAACCTGAAACCAGAGCGCCCCTCCAGCGGGAAGCGTTTCGGGCGCGAACAAATGTCGCTGCACGATTATATCACCCGGCACCAAACCGTCAGGGGCAATGCCTAACCCATCTCCCGAAGCCAGAAATTGCCCTGCGCCATCCAACAAATGCGCCATGATGGAAAAGGGGCGCGTATTGGGGGCCGTCACTTCCCAATATGTCCACAGCTCGGGAAGTTGCGCGTCGGTCGACGTCTGTTCAAATCGATATCCCAGAAATACAAGCGGCCCCTCCAATGTAAGCGGTAGACGGTCATCGAATTCGGCTTCGGCTGGCGGGTATTCTGCAGGAAGAGCGCTCACAGCATCCGCACGCACAGCTTGCAATAGTGTCGCCGGTGAACGCGGTTCCCATTCGTATAAAGCAAAAGGTGGCACATCACGTGGGATGCGCTGCTCATAGGACAAACGAGCAGAAGCAAGTTGCGCCTGTGCGAAAGCGTTCAACGCGTCCCCGTCACGATAATACGCATACCATCCGGCACGTTCCCCACCGCTGGGATAGACCCAGGCCTGAGTACAGTCGAAGTAGCGCATCTGCAAATCAGGCCGGTTCAGTCCCTCCGCCGCAGCTTCCAAGGACAAAGGGGACACAGGAACAACACATTGCGCCAGCCAGTCGCCAGGATCGGAAGGTGTCGGGATGTGATAGTAGAACAAAACGTGTCCAATGCGGGCATCAGGTTCGCGCTTGCGGAACCAATCATACATTTCCGGATCCACCAGCGGGATGCCATCGAGCGTGGTAGCGCTGATGATGTAGTCACCGGGCGGTGGGTTGAAGCGCGCCGGGAAGACCGCCGGTGTATCGCCGTGCAATGGTGTCAACGCTTCGTAATCGATGCCATAAGCTGCCGGATCGTAAAAGATAAAGGCTGAAAGCCGTACCTTTCCCAGGCCATGCTCCTCCTGGAAACGCGCCAATGCCTTATAGGCCTGTCCCCAATCCGTGTTGGAGTCGGCCAGGAAATGCCACCCATGATCCGCCCCTCCAGCGAGCTCGTTGAAGAAGGCCAGATCATGCGGTGCGATACGCAGCGTCCCCAGGGCAAGCCACAGAAGCAGAGCATACTGTGTGATACGGGTTACGTGATGCGTAACGCGTGATGCGTGATGCGTGATACGTGAAATGTAACTCGCAATACCAATGTAGAGAAATGGCAGGATGGGCAGCAGATGCCGGTAGCCGATGTTGAGGGAGCTGACAAGACTGGCGCCGGTGTAAAGGATGAGAAAAAGCGCCAGAGGAAGCCAATGACGTTGTGGGATGTTGGCGCCTTTATTTCGCACGCGCCACAGTCCTGCCAGAAACGCCCAGACACAGAAAAGGAGTATAGGCAAGGGCGTCTTGAGAGCAAAAGCCACAGGAAAATAGTACCACCAGCCGTGCAAGCTATTCTGTCCCAACAGGAAAGCGGCGTGCCCTTCCGCAGCATGCTCACGCAGTCGCAATAGCGGGATGGCGTGACTGGCTGCCGGTACGGGAAAAGACAAACCCGGTACTGTGCCGATTTGGAAACCATACAACGCCCACAAGGTCAACCCGGCGCACGCCAGATAAAGCACAATGCTGCGAAGCCTGTTTTTACGCAAGGTAACCCACAAGACCACAACGCTGACAGGAACGAGCAACAACGCCGACAGTTTCGCTCCCTGCGCTAACCCCAACGCGACTCCGGCCAAAAGCAAGCGCGCATACCTGGTTGGGCCAACAAGCGGTCGACGTACAGCTCTGGCGAGACAGAAAAGCGCCAAACACATATAGAATGCGGCACCCAGATCCGTACCTGCAACAGCCGCATGCGCGATGATGTTAGGGTCAAAGGTCAACAACGTTAACGCGAAAAGTCCGGAGGAAGTCCCGCCCAAATCCGCGGCCCAACGCCACACAACCGCCCCCAGCAATACAGCCAACAACGCCGACATCATCCGAGCTGGTAACAGCCACTGATCGAAAGGGATATGTGGATACAACAATTGCCGCGCCATATTGAGCAGCGGGAGGCTTTCGGTCGTGGGATGCGCAGCCTCTTCCCAGGCTGGAAGTGTGGTTGGATCGGCCAGACCATGCAAAGGCACAAGCGGCAAAGCCAACCACAGCTTGATCAAGGGCGGGTGCTCTTCGACCAGGCGATAGTCACCTGTGCGGAGGATAGTGTAACCACTGGCGATGTGCAACCCTTCGTCAATCGTCAGCGAAGTCGCCCGTATCGACAAGGCTGCTTGTGCGAACAGCAGACACAGCAACAGCAGCGCCCCATAGCGCCAGCCGGACGAACGTCGCGTTTTCATATCGCTGCATTATAATCTCGGATGACATCCTGACAACTTGGCGCACCTGCGTTTATTGAGTATACTGTTCCCGTACTATCACTTTGTGAAGAAGGAGGACCAATGAAGACATTCGGACGCAGTTTGGTAATCTGTCTGGCCCTGCTGAGTTTGCTGTTGGGGCTAGGGCATGGCAATGGGGTGATCGCGCAATTGGGTGGGGAAACAGAGGCCACAACGGTGGCTTCCCCTGCACTGCAAAATGCCGGCTTAGACAACCATCGCTGGTACGAGTTCAACGACCGATACGGGATGTGGCTTGCCGGTTCATGGGTGCCGGATGACGATGATGGGCAGCGTCTGCAAGATTGGCGCTTGTGGTATATGCGCGGCACATCACTCATACAATCTTTCGCGGAGTCGAGTATTATCCAAAGCGGGGTCGAATCAGTGGCATTGCGCGCCTACAATCTCGACAAAGCCAGCATACAAGAAGGCGGATTATATCAGGTGATCTACAACGTGACACCTTGCCTGTACTACCAGTTCGAGATGTATGGTCTGTCACGCCCCGATGCATCTTTGCCCAATCAGACCGCCGAACTGCGCGTCGGCCTCGATCCTACCGGCTGGCACACAAACCCGGCCGTGGATCCAGCATTACCGGGATACTATCCGGCAAGCATCGTTTGGAGCGCGCCGCAAGACTTCAAGTACCCGAATTTCGGCCTCTTGCAGGTAACGGCTGAGGCGAGTGCTGACAAAGTTACGGTATACACGCGCGCTAAAGCATATGGGGGATTCTACCACGCGATCGTGTGGGATAGCGGCGCTTTCCAGGAAGCGACCCCCGCGATGCTGCACGATCCCGATGCCTTGCCCACGCCGACAATCTCCGCCCCCTCGGTGACATTCGGCAGCACAGGGGCGACAATCTCCTGGACAACAACTAAAAGTGCCGTGAGCCAGGTTTATTACGCCGTGCGCCCGACGAGCGGCGGAACGCCACCGGATTATCCGAATAAAGTCTATTTGCCGCTGGTGACGGGCGGTAGCCCCCCCACGTGGACGGCTTCCCCCATCAACAAAACACCGGCAACCGTACATTCGGTGAGTCTGTTAGGGTTGCTCCCGGGACGAACGTATGATTACATCGCCGTCTCGCGCGGTCTCAGTGGCGGCACCTGCACAACCTGGGTTTCTGCAGCGCAGCAGTTCACCACGACGCCATAACACGATCGTCATAAACTCAAGCCCCCAGAAACAGTGTGCTATTTCTGGGGGCTTTTTTTGATACGCAATTACCGGTCAAATATCACGGGTGACAAAGTCAGTACATCACCAGCACTTTGCCCGTTTACCATTACCGGGAAACGCTCCAAGGTTTCCAACGCGTAGACACCGGCTTGTGGCGTATACTGCCCGGCAGGTGCACCGGATGGCAACGGTAAACGGTGGCGTTGGGCCAGCACATCGCCAGGTAGCCATTGTGCCTGTGGAACTCCCACACCATCGCCCACGACGACCGGCGCGCCATCCGGCCCGATCAGATGCAGCATCAGCGAGAGCGGTGCCTCTGGAACAGATACGACTTGCCAATAAGTCCACACCTCGATTCCCGTGTCAGATTGGCGCGTTGTATGGCCTAAGAAGCGCAAATCGCCAACCTGAATATCATCCGTTGCCAGAAGCTCAGGCGTAATGACGGCTCTATCGCTTTCGTAGATGACAAAAGGCGGCTGCAAACCACTATAAGTCTGCTCGAAACTCAATTCCGACCGACGCAATTGAGCACCGATGAAGACATCGTCATCGTGCGCCGTCTCACGGAAGAACGCATACCAGCCGGGAATTGTCCCGCCGCCGGGCACGAACCAACTCTGCGTACAGTCAAACACGACCTGACGCAAATCGGTTTGCCCGAATCCCTCCGCGATCACTTCTGATGACAACGGCGCCACTGGAACAGTACATTGTGCGTTCCAACCGGCGGGTATCTCCGGTTCGTTCACATGATAGACGAACAATCCGTGCCCCAACTTGGCGTCCGGTTCGCGATGGCGAAACCAATCATACATCTCCGGATCGGCAGTGAGGATGCCCTGTAGCGTGGTCGTGCTGATGGCGTAAACGCCAGGTGCGGGATTGAAGCGGCGCGGCAACATGCCCGGCGCAGCATTGAGTGGCGGCAGGGGAATAAAGTCTACCCCGTAACTGTGCAAAGCCGCAGCGTACTCAATGTACGTAGAAAGATAAACCGGCCCCGTTTCGTGCTCATCTTGATAGCGTGCCAGTTCTTTGAAGGACTGCCCCCAATCCAGATTAGAATCCACCAGATAACGATACCCCTCATCCGGCCCACCAACAAGTTCGTTGAAATAGGCGAGATAATGTGGCGCGATACGCAATGTGCCAAAGGCAAGCCAAGCAAGGAGAATGAAAAACGCGATACGTGATGCGGGATACGTGATGCGTGATACGTGCACCCTATGCCCCACTTCATGCAGCGTACTCCCTATCCCAATGTAGAGCAATGGCAACACCGGCAGCATGTGCCGGTAGCCGATGTCGAGCCGGTTATACACGATAAAGGCGCCATAGAGGAGGACAAAAGCCCACAACGCCCATTCATCCAATGAGAGGCGACGGCGCGACAGAATGCGCAGCGCCGAACCAACTAGCAGGATGAGGAGCGTGGGCAGCGGTGTCTTGATGGCGAAGGCGACGGGGAAATAGTACCACCATCCTTCGGTGGAGAATTCACCCATCAGGAAAGCAGGATGCCCACCGCCGGTCGCTTTGAGCACTCGTTCCCACAAAAGCAGATGGCTGCCTGCAGGAACGGCAAAGAGCAATCCGGGGACATTCCGCACCTCGAAGCCGTACGTGGCCCAGAGTGTGAGAAAAGCCACAAGGAAAATGACGCCGCCTTGACCGATAAAGCCTAGGAGTTTAGAGCGCTGTTGCCCACGATATAACTGCCAGGCGCGGACCAACAAGAACAGGCCTACGGTAGGCAGCAGCAACACAGCATTGAGCTTGGTACTCTGCGCAAGCCCTAACACAATTCCCGCAGCCAGCGTACGGCGCAAATTAGGCCGGCGCAAAAATCGACCGAGCGTGAAGAGCATCGCCGTACACGCGAGGGTGACGGCAAGATCGTTGGTCGCCAGGCCAGCGTGCGCCAGCAAGTTAGGGTCAAAGGCTGCCAGAAAGAGCGCAAGCAGCCCGGCCCACGCGCCGAACAAATCCGCCGCCCAACGATAGACAACGGCAAGCAGCAGGATGCCCAGCAGCGCCGCCATCATTCGCGGCGGGAGAACCACACGATCCAACGGCTGGTAGGGATAAAAGAACTCCTGCGTAACCCACAACAGGCTGATAGGATCAGAGGAATGCCACGAGGGTGTCTCGGCTGGCGAACCCAAATCCGGGATGAACAAAAGCGGCAGCGCGTTCCAGATCTTAGCGCCGGGCGGATGCCCATCATATTCGATCAGCAGTGGATCGCCCGTGACAAGGAAAGCATAGGCGCTGGTTAACTGTGGCCCCTCGTCACTGGTCAGAGAAAGCTGTGTCGCAGCGCTGCCGATCTGGGCAAAGAACACCAGCAGCAGGAACAACGCGAGCCAGTTGCACGTTTTTGGCTTAACCTCGCCGCTCATCGATCTCGGGTCCAGCTAAAGACCGGCATCCAGAATGCGCGCCAACGTAGCGACGATACGCTGCGCCGCGCCACGTTGCGGTGTTACATCGATAGGACGAAAAGCTGATTTGCCCTGCTCCAACAGAGATGGCGCGGTTTCCAGAATCGCGGCGCGGGTATTACCAACGATGGCAGCGGCACCCCCATCCACCAGATAGGCCCATTCCGTCTCTTGCCGCGCGATAAGCAATGGTGCCCCTAGCGTTGCCGCTTCTTCCTGCAGACCACCGGAATCGGTCATTACGGCACGGGCGTGGCCGATCAGGTACAGAATATCCAGATAACCCACCGGATCTATGATTTGGACACGCGGGTGCAGCGCCAACGATGGCTCAAGAGACTCCAGCACAGCGCGGGTACGAGGATGGATAGGGAAGACAAAAGACCACGTCTCCGCCAGCACGTTGACCGATTCGAGAATGCCACGCAGCGTTTCCGGAATGGTGTTTTCGGCACGATGGAGGGTGAGCAGCACGTATTCGCCCGGCGTAACCCCAAGCTGCTGCACAAGTGTACGGTC
>JBJYXQ010000685.1:2423-12531 GCA_046260035.1 Anaerolineae bacterium | reverse complement strand
GCTTCGGCAAGCAGCACCGGCTCTATACGTTCCAGGATACGGGCCGTCTGTACACTATGCGAAGCAGAGCCAACCTCCAAATGATAATCAGGGACGGGTAGACGCAGTTCTTCGAAGAAAAGTGCGTCCATCGCGTAGCTATAGTGCTGTCCAGAATGAACTAGCCGGTGGTCGAAAGTTTCGGCGAGCAGAGGGATCACGGGCGAAAACTTGATCAGTTCCGGACGCGTGCCAACAACGGTGATGACTTTATGACGCGGCACTCAGCCCTCCTCTGGGCGCGGTTTGCGCCCAGTGAGGCGATAGCCAATCAAACGCATCTGGAAACGCAGATGCGCCAGGATGATGCGCGCCACACGCGCCTTGGACTGTCCATAACGGCGGACATGCAGCACAGTCGGGAATTCGGCCACGCGATAGCCGAGTAACAGTGCGTTCGCCAGGAACTCTGCGGGCATGAGAAAGCCATCCGCTTCTGAAGGCGTACGTCGCGCGACCTCACGCCGCACCGCACGAAACATCGCCGTGTACGTACGAACATCCCACTTGAGCAAGACACGGTAAAGCAATGACGCTCCCTGGCTCAGGATGAGCCGGTAACGCGGCACGCCTTCCACACCACCTTGGGGATGATAAGGCGAGGCCACCACAACGTCGACATCCGGCGTCAACAACGCCAGCATTTTCGGGATTTCAGTGAAAGGATATGTCCCGTCGCTATCGGTCGTCACCAACACCTTGCCGTGAGCATTTTGATAGCCGGTGCGCATCGCCGCGCCCAGGCCACGATTCTGTTCATGACGCACAACGCTCACACCCGGGCGCTGGTCAGCCAGGGCGTGGAGCCGCACCAGCGTGTCGTCGCGGCTGCCGTCATCCACCATGACAACCTCGACCGTTTGGGTATGCGCCAATGCATCCACAACGGGAAACAACGTTTCCGCCATCCGGGCGACATTTTCCGCCTCGTTATAGCAAGGAATGATAATCGAAAGATCCGTATCCATTAAGGCACTGTAACGCTATAGGGACCGGCATACTCGGTAACGCAGGCACCGTCTCGCAACCGCCTTGCCATTACAATGTAGTAAACCGAGTAACCGGAGGGCACATCGGTGATTGTCGCTGCGTGCGTGGGACCGGTCGTATACTCCAGCGCTGTTTGCTGCGGGAAATCGAACGGAATACCCCGTGCAGTCAATGGCAGATAAGCTAAAAAGTTGATCTGGAACGTGGAAGTTATGGGCGTAGGCGGTGTAGGAGGCGGGACAATATTATACCAGACCTGGGTTCCAGCTAATTCGTCTAGACTCCAAGTGACTGTCAGACTTGTGGAAGAAGTAATGGTATTGACACTGTTAATGAAACCATCTGTTGCCTTGATTGGATTTGGCAGCCGACCACTTTCATAAGTAGTTGGGCGCAGCGCACCGGCATCCCAAAAAGTATCGTAATAATGGACTGCATCACTACCTGGAACTGGTGAAGCGTAAAGTATAGCCGTCAGGCTGTTTCCAAGGGGCTCCGCCGTTACAGACAACTTTTCCCACGTAAAAAGCGTCGTCTGTTCGCGCGACCAAACAGTCCTATAAAGCGGCGTGGGATCATGAACTGCACCGTCTGGCGTGAGCTGAGCTCCTACGGGATCGAGTCCAATGCGTGAACCAGGTTGCGCTCCTGAAAGACTGTGCGTACGCCCATACATCGTGAGTTCGTAGGGACGGCAAGGAGCTAGACCACTCACCACCTGGAAAATGCCTGCAGTATAAGAGCTGCCCCATTTGAAATAGACTTGCGCGTGTGTTCCGTCAACGTAGATATCTTGCCGGACGCCACCCGGTTTGTTAACGTCGTCATATTCGGGCAGGACCGTACCGTGGATCCACCAGCGTTCCCAGCCACCGGCAACATAATGGTTAGGATAATACCATTCAAATGGCAATTCATCGAAGTTACCGTTGACCAAAAGATTGTCAGAGAGTGCCTCGGTAGGCCGAATTGCATGATCGCCTATCCCTAGCACCACGAGCAAACTAAATAATGTCAAGAAATGTAAAATATATCGTCGGCGCATCATAATTTTGGGATCCTCCTGAGAAAAAATGACTTTAATTGTAATCTAAATCACAAGCGTTCCAAATAAAAGTTACATCAGGCCAAAAACCGCCTTCTGCCAAAGACGAAACCCATACCCGCTCCCAAAACTAATGCAATACCGACGCCTCCGACGAAACCCCACGGTGAGGCGGCTTTCTCGGTTTCCGGCGTTGGGATCGGAGTAGGAACCAGAGTTGACAGTGGAACCGTCGCAGTCGCAGGCATAGGAAGCGCCGTCGCGGCAGGCGGGATAGGCGTCGGGACAGGAACTAATTCGGATGGAGTCGGTGACACGACAG
This sequence comes from Anaerolineae bacterium, assembly GCA_046260035.1. GTDB lineage: Bacteria > Chloroflexota > Anaerolineae > B4-G1 > SLSP01 > DSWT01. The sequence goes on along the minus strand of JBJYXQ010000685.1, from coordinate 10,135 downwards.
TTGACGTCGGCAAAAAAGCAGTCGGCGTTGCCGGTTCCGGCGAAGGCATTGCGGTCGCCGGAGATTCGGGCACAGTAACCACCAACTCCTGCCCGATTGACAACATATTGGCATCGGACAAACCGTTCAACTGGAGTAGCGTCTCAACAGAGATATCGTATTGCAAGGCAATAGCACCCAGGGTGTCGCCGGCCTGAACAATGTGGACAATAGCCCCATCCGGGCGCGGAGTGGCTGTGGGTGCCGGCGTTGCGGTAGGAGCAGGCATCAACGTCGGCAACGAGGGATCGATTGTCGCGATCGGCGCCGCCGGTTCCGGCGTAGCCGTCGGCAAAACTTCATTGAGTGCAATAAGGCTGGCATCGTCCACATAAACGTCGTTGTGCACACGAAAATACGTATCGGTCCAATCCGGTCTAGAATAAGTGAAGACCGTTACCGTACTGTTGCGTGCGGTTGCTTCCACCTGGAAATAGGTCCAGACGTCATAGGCGTCAATTTCCGGCGACCACACGATATTTGGTGACCATGGGTCGGTCCCACCAGTGGGGTCGATCCCCACTCTGGTATGCATTGGGGCCGGATCATTGGACTTATCCTCTGTTGGGCAAACATTCCACGCTGATGGATCGGGCATGCAACTCCATGTTTGCATATAGACAGAAAAACGCAAAGGCGTGTCCGGTACAATTCCGCCAACTTGTTGATAAAAACCAGCCTCGTGTTGCCCGGCGAAGGAAAAATACTTGGCAGCCAGATTGCCACTGCGAACACGTCTGGAATATTCGCCCGCTTTCACATCCCGAAATTCAGGCCGCCGCCAATATTCGGGGACTTGCGCATACGAGGGGGGATTGTCCAGATAGAACGCGCGCCAGCCGGAGCAAACCTGAACTTCTGGAATGCCATCTTGGAATGGCCAGACATTGGTGCTCGGATCCCACCACTCGAATCCGCCGTTGGCCAGAAGGTTTGTACCACCTTGCTGGGCTTGAGCCTTAGATAGGGGAAGCAGACCTGCTACTGTTACTAAACTGATAAGCAACAACACACGTTGAGCAACTCCAAACTTCCGAACCATACCGTTTATCTTGTCCTTTCTAAAAAGCCCCAGTCTCATCTTGGCAAAGCAGAGTTAGCAGCATAGCTTAACAGAATCTTGGAATTTCGCAACCAGATTCACCAGAGTGTAGCCGCGCCCAACGATCCATTCTACCGACAGGGAACAAACACAAAATCCCTACCACGTGACGCTTTCCAACAACACGCCATCACGGGCGGCCTCCCCATCCTGGATTGCCCACCGTTCCATCGTGTCCAGCCAGTAGGCGCCCGTTCGCAACCACACCTCGTCGCCATCCTGTGGCAACGCGAAGTGATGGCGTTGCACAAACACATCGCCCGTTGCCAACACAGAAGGCCACACGCCCAAACCATCGGCCTGGTCGACAAGGTCACCTTTCGACGTAAGCAGATGTGCCATGATCGAGAAGGGCCGCGTGATCGGTCCATCGGTCACCTGCCACCATGTTTCCACATCGAGACCATCTGCCTCAACGTAGGCTGCAGTTCCCAGGTAGACCAACGGACCATCCAAAGTCACAGGCGTTACTAAAAGCGACGCGTCGGACAACATCTCCGGCGTATACGCTTCAGGAACTGCGTAAACTGTCGCGGTAGGCAAGAGCGGGTTGGTAGACAACTCATAAAGCACAAACGCAGGGAGTTCCCCCTTATAATCTTGATCAAAGGATAATCGCGCCGCAGCCACGTGGCGCGCAATGAACGGATCCTCTGGAGTTGGCGCGCACGGGAGCAAGTCCGGCAAACACAATCGGCTTTCCTGCATCACGCTACGATCCAACCCGTAGATACCGGACGTCATCCCTCCGTCAGGATACAACCATGCCTGCGTACAATCAAAGCCTGTACGGCGGAAAGGAGCATCCCCAAGACCTTTGAGCAGCGCAGCCTCGTCCAAAGGAGGTGTCGGCGCGCCACATTGCGCGACCCAATGTACCGTGAACGCAGGCACATCATAAATGAGGATATTATCATTGATCACATCCTGCGGTTCCCACTGCCTGAACCACGCATAGGCATAAGGATCGCCAATCCCCAAGCCCTGCAAGTACGAAGCGCCAACAGCATACCGCCCTGGCTCAGGGCGAAACTTGGTCGCAGGCGGATCGGTATAAACTTTTGGATGTTCCTCGGTATAGGCAGCGAACATCTCAGCAGATTCTCCCCAGTCAAGGTTGGACCCAGAAAGATAGCGATAAGCATGACTAGATCCGCCAATCAATTCATTGAAGTAGGCCAATTCATGAGGGACAACACGTAGCGTGCCGAGAATGTACCAAAGAAGTAAAATGCCAGAGGCAAAGTATGAAATATGATGTGAGATGCGTGATGTGTGAGTCAGAATCCTTGATTTACGATTTGCGATTCTTCCAATCAACAAATACATAAATGGGTGAATAGGCAGCATATGACGGTAGCCGATATTCATCCCTATACTTACCGCTAGCAGTGAATACAACAGTGGAAAAGCTAATAGGATAAGAAATCGTGTCGACGCCCTGTATTTACGCCACAATGCTACCAGTCCTATGGCGCATCCGATTAACAACGGCAGAGGATTCTTCAGCACAAAAGCAAGTGGGAAATACCACCACCAGCGGCCAAATTGCCGCTGCCCTAACGCGAAAACCTCTGAGCGATAGTGCAGTATATACGAAGAGCTGTTCCAATACGCCGGTGCAGGAACGGCAAAAGGTAACGTGTTTGTTTCCCCCCACGTGAACCCATATCCCATCCAAAAAATGAGTAAACTCCACAGGCCCGCCGCTAGCGCCTGGAACCACAGCACTTTAGCGTTGCGCTGATGCCGCGCGCGGAATAGCGCAACGACCATAACCAACGCCACCGCCACACCCCACAATGGGCCGGAGACCTTTGCCAGTGTTGCTAATCCCACGAACGTCCCCGCTCCCAGCGCCCATAGCCACGAGGGCGATTGCAGCCAACGCCACGCAGCATACATCGCAGTAGTCCCCAGCATCATAACGCCGACGCCCGTCGTCGCCAGCCGGCCGTGAGCCAAGAGTGTCGGATCGAACGTCAGAACCATGAGCGCTAGCAATCCGGCACGCACATCCCACAAGTCCTTCCCCCAACGGAAAATCAACGCGGCCAACAGCACGGTCAGCCAGATAGTAGGGATACGTGCGCCGAATTTGACCCGTGCCCGTGGCTCAAGGTAGGATCCCATAGCGTGAATAAACGGATCGAAGTCTGGTGGCCACTCGGTCAGCGTCTCCAGTGGGATGTCAGGCTCAGCGACATAGAACAGGGCTGCTTCAAATGTGGCCAGCAAAGGCGTATACCCGCGCTGCGCCATAATATCGAGAGCCTCTGTCCCACGCGCCAAAAACACATAGCCAGCAACAATATATGCCGACTCATCGGCAGTGAAAGCGAGTGGCTCCACACCGCGCAGCAACAGGGCGAACAACACCAGCAACAGCCCTAAAACGCTCCACTGGATGCGCCAGCGCGCCGTGCCGCCTATGTGCTCGGACTCAGTTGCCAACGTCAATTGCCTCCACCACGATATGTGTCTCTCCCTCTCCTACGTGCCATCGCTCCATCGTGTCCAACCAGTAGGCCCCGGTGATCACGGTATACACTCCGGGACGTGCGTCTGCCGGAATCGACAGAACGTGCTGCTGTACGATCACATCGTCCGGCTGCCATTGCTCAATCGGGAAGCCTAGTCCGTCGCCTACCGCCACACCCGCCCCGTCTGGGCCCAGTAGGTGCGCGAGCAAGGAAAGTGGCCGTCCAGGCACATCGCGGACACGCCAATACGTTTCGAGAGCAATTTCGTCTCCAGGCACAACGTCGTCTACGTCGAGCGTGTAGCCCAGGAAATCCAGTGGTCCATCAACGACAATGTCGGACAGCGCTGTTTCAGGCGCCGGAGCCGGCCCATATAGACGATACACCACATACTCAGTCTCCCCGGCTGACGACCGTAGCACCACGTCCACCTTCGCCGTGGGTGGCACGATTTCATCCGGCCTAGTAACGATCACGCCTGGCTGGGTCCCGGCCGGATAAACAAACGTATGGGCGCAGTCCGGCCAAAGCATACGCAGATCAGCTACGCCAGTCTGCTGCACCACGCTCTCTAGGGTAAAAGGTACATCTGGGCAGAGCACGGCCCAGCCCGGTGCGTCGCGTGGTGGGACACGATACACCCACAAGGCGTTCCCCAGCCGCGCCTCGGGTTCTCGCTCTCTAAACCAGGCATAGGTATTCACGTCCGGCGCATAAGGCCCTTGTAGCACCGTCGCACCGATCGCATACAGTCCCGGCGCGGGATTCCACGGCGCGAATTTGCCCGCACGCGGGTCGGGCGGTAGATACGCGGCATCGATGCCGTACACATCCAGCCTGGCCGGGCTGTAGTGTGCGTAATAGACGTGATCCTCGCCGTGTTCGGACATCCACTGCCGCAAATCCCACAAATTCTGTCCCCAATCCAGGTTCGAATCCACCAGATAACGGTACCCGCCGCGCGCGCCACCGGCTATCTCGTTGAAGAACATCAGAAAATCCGGTATCAGGGACACAGTGCCGATGATGAGCCAGGCGAGAAGTAAGGCGTATGGGACAATACGTGATGCGTGATACGTGATACGTGATGCGTAATTCGTAGTCCGTAATCCGCACTCTCTACTGCCTATTTGTACACCAATCCCCACGTACAGAAACGGCAGCAAGGGCAACAGGTGCCGGTAACCAATGTTGACCGAGCTGAACAGGCTAGACAACGCGTAAAGTAAAGGAAAAAGTAGCAAAGCGAACACATTTACTGTTTGTTGTGAAATGTGCGACGTGATGCGTGAAACCGACAACCCAAAACTTTTAACTTTTAACCTGTAACCTTTAACCCGTAACCCACACCCCACAACCGCCCACACCGCGAGAATTAGCACAGGCAGCGGCGTCTTGAGCGCGAACGCGACCGGGAAGTACCACCACCAGCCGTGATCGCTAACCCGCCCCATCAAGAAAGTGGGGTGCCCCAAATCGTAATGCTCTCGCAGCGACTGAAAAATGCGCAGATGCGTCCCTGCCGGAAGTGGAAACGGCAACCCCGGTACAGCACCGATCTCGAAACCGTATCCGGCCCAGACCACGAACGCGGCAACGCCAAAGACAATGGCCCATGTGCGTAAGACGTGATACATGATGCGTGGTGCGTAACGCGTGATTCGTGATGCGTGATGCGTGATTCGCGGATTCTGCTGCAGAGCCTGGATCAATAACAGCACCCCAACCACCGGCACAAGCATCAACGCCGACACCTTCGCCAACTGCGCCAATCCCAGCAATAGCCCAATGGCAACAAGCCGCACCATACTTCGCGGACACGTGACATGTGATGCGTAATTCGTAATTCGTAATTCGCGATTCGTCAAATACAACGTCGCCGTAATGAAAAAGACCGCCGCTATATCCGTTGTAATGAGCGCACCATGGGCGATGCAATTGGGGTCGAAGGCATACAACGTCAACGCCAACAGTCCAGCGCGCCATCCACCCAGGTCTCTGGCCCAGCGGTAGATCAGTGCTCCCAACAACACGCCGAGGAGTAGAATGGGAACCCGCCCTGCTGTCGCAATTCGCGCCGGTTCAGGATAGCGCCATACCACGGCATCGGTGATCGCCGACAGACTGGCGATCTCCCATCCGTCCACAGCGCGGGGATCGGGCAGGTCGGATTGCAGAAGCAGCGGAGCCGCTGCCAGCACGTTCGCCAGTGGCGGGTGGATGTGGACTGGCTGAAGGCGAAAATCGCCAGTGCGCAACGTGGCATAGCCTATCGCCAGATGCGGTCCCTCGTCGAAGGTGATCGAAGCGTGCGTCGCCTGTGCCATCCCTAACGCGAAGTAGGCGAGGATGAGCAACAGCGGCAAAGCTATGCGGAAAACCCTGGACATACGCACTCCTGCAGTAATGGTCAGGTAGCCTTTAGTCGAATAGCCGAAGGTCAGGCAAACTCGGTGTGCCAGTTGATGGAAACCTCGTCTGTCACGGCGATATGGTGAGCGTGAGCAAGACGAATTCGTCGTTGAGCAGGCGTTCGCCGTCTCGCGTCGTCGCTGGCAGCCGGTCGCCGGTGAACGGGTTGTACACGCCTGTATACAGCGGATAATCGCCCGGCGGCGCGTCTTCAGGGACAACGATAGTATAGTCCTCGGCCACTACCTCGTTTTTACGCCAGTGCTCGGTCGTGTAGACGCCGGCCTGCGGCCACGAGTCGCCGTGCCACAGCGAGGTACTATCCGGCATGCGCAGGTGATTGAAGACCGCGTACATCTGCGGCGGCTTCTCCATCGCTTGCCAGTAGACGGTCAGCGCGACAGACTCGCCGGGGTGTACAGTCTGGCGCTCCAGCCGGTAACCGCGCAGCCGCAAAACATCCCCAAAACGCACATCCTGCCGCGTGATCGAGAGCGGCGGCATATAGGAACGCATCCGTGCTTCAACGACGAACGTGAACAGCTCCGCCCAAGCGTCGCCAACGGCCCCATTAAGAGAAACCGCTGCGCCGTCGCCAGTCTGTGCCTGCACCAGTACCCGGTATCGTCCTGGGGTCAGGTCATCGGGAAGCCGGAAAGCAACGTTCTGCCGGACGATCTCCCCAGGCTGCCAAACCGTCGGCGGATAAAAATCCGGACCGAGCGCGAAGACACCCGCGTCCCAACGCTGCGGCCCGATGAGACGCACCTGGATCTGCGATGCAGCCGTCGGCCCGCCCGCCCGCCACCACAACGCAAATCCTGCCGAATAGCCCTGCATCGACCTCGCGGTGTACGGTTCCACACCAACTACCGTGAGCATCTCATCAAAAACCGGTGTCACGCCAGTATCGTTGGGTAGCAGCCCCGCCAATCCGGCCTGGGCCACACCCGCCGTGACGTGGAAGGGCGTGAGGGGAATCCAGCCATGGTGGCTGGCAGCTTCCCCCATAGCGACGCCATTTCCTTCAACCTGCAAAGCCAGGGTGTACTCACCCGGAGGCAAGCCGGGCAACAGCCACAGCCCCAGTTGCTCGTTCCATCGGTCCGGCAGTACCTCTTGCGCAGGCTGATGCAACGGGCCGAGATTGACTTTGCGCTGCTGCCAGACGGTGCCATGTTGATCCAGCAGCCCCAAGGTGACGTAGATATAACGATCCAGCGATCGCCCTTCCAGCGCCAACCCGATCCGTACCACATCGCCGACCTGCCCGGCCTGCCGGTCAACCGTCACCCGGCGCAGCGCCACACGCGATCCGAGATCGACATCCGTCCGCACCTCAACCATGTCATTGACCGGCGGAAGGTACAGCGCTATCCCCGCGCGCTCGTAGACGCGATACGTGTGTTCTGCCAGCCAGCGGCTCACGCTGTACTGCGGATCGGCCCATTGGATCGCGCCGTAGGAAACCCATATCCGCGAATGTTCGCGAACGATCTGCTCCAGTTTGGGGATGTCGGTTTCGGCAGAAAAGCCAGGTGGCGCAGCGGGTGGCACGGCATAGACGCGGACGAAATCCGGCTGCGGATAATAATGCAACAACAACGCGGGCCACGGACCGTTCATCACCAGGGCGTCGCCAGGTTGTGCCGCGACGTGCAAGGTCTGCATACGGG
>JBJYXQ010000685.1:0-2323 GCA_046260035.1 Anaerolineae bacterium | reverse complement strand
AAGACAAAGGCCCACGATTGAACGCGCCAAAACTGACCGGGAAACCGCCGCGCAACCTCCAACACCATCGTGCGAATGCCCGGCGAAACAGCGACGAAGGCCAGCACCACCGCGCCGATGCCCAGCGCCGTCGCCAGCCACGGCTTGCGAATGGAGCGCGTCGCGCGCGGCAGCAGAATGAGCAACACCCCCTGCACCGGCCACAGAAGCACGAGGTAATAGTGCGTCATCGCCGCGACGAGTGACAGCACGACGAATACAAGCCAACGTCGCCACCCCGGACGCTCCAGCCAGCGCAGCCAGCTCTCCATCACCAACAGCGAGAGCAACAACACCAGGCCGTACATGCGCCCCGTGCGTCCTGACCACAGACTGAACGGCAAGACAGCACTGAGCAGGGCGCTCCACCAATCGCCACGTGGTCCCAACCTGCGTCCCACGCGGAAACTCCACACCACGGTCAGCACCCCGATCAACACAGAGGGATAGCGCAGAACAAACTCGCTCGTTCCAGCCACGCGCATCCACAGGGACATGATCAGGTAGTAGAATGGCGGATGTTCGCGTGCGGCGCCCATCACGTAGCGCACCATCTCGCCCACAGAACGGTGCGCCACATAGTACGTCGCCACCTCATCGAAGGTGAGATCCGCGGTCCCCACTTCCCAGACGCGCAACGCAAACGCCAGCAACAGCAGCAGCGCCATCCCCAAAACGATCCGAAAGGTGGTCCCACGTTGTTTGTTAGTCATCAGTCGCGTAGTCATTTCTGATTCGAGAATATTGCCATTCGTGTAAATTTGTGAAAATTCGTGGTTAGAATCCACACGAACATCAACAATGCCATCCCCATCAGCCCCAGACCCCAACGCAAGGATTGCGGGAAAAAGCGCATCTCCACGCGGTGCGCTCCGGCGGGAACGAGCACGCCGCGAAACACCCCGTCCGTCGCGTAGAGCAGCACGGCCTCGTTATCCACTGTCGCATGCCAACCCGGATAGAGCAAATCGCTCAGCACTAGCAGCGCCGGCTCGTCCGTTTCAACGTAGAACGCCGCACGATTGGGGCCATACGCCAGCACCTCGATACGCCCGGCGCCTTGCGTTTCCAACAGCGGACCTCGCATCACGGTTGCGGTCACCGCCGGTTCGAAATCGGCGGCAAAGACATGCGCGTAAGCCGCCTCCAACGTCTCCACCGGCAGCGTTTGATAGACCAACCAGACACGCGGCAGGGCGTTGGTGTTCAAGTGGATATCGATCAGGCCATCTTCAAAAAATACAGGCCAGATGCCATCCGCGCCCGGCTGCGCGCCCTTGGGAACGACGATGTACTTCGCGCCTAAAATCTGGTAAGCTGGCATTCCCTTGTACGGAATGCCCCAATAAAACTGATTGTAGACGATGATCTCCATCGGGTTGCCGGTGCCTTGCGGCACCGCGAATCCCGCCGCCATCAACGCCGCCGGTGACCACAGCCCGCGCGCCGCGGTATCGACGTCCACGCGGAACCAGCCGTCGTCCTCCTGCAAATATTTCGTCGCTGCCTGATGTGGATTGGCGGCGACATCCGGCGCTGGCTCCATATCCGCCATCGCGCCGGTGAAAACCAACTCGATCAAGGCCAGCGAGAGCAGTGCCGTCCGGCAGAGACGGCAGCGCCGCACCCCCAAACCGAGCAGCGCAGTAGAGACCAAGGCAACGGCTGCCACGTACAATCCAAGTGACGCGCGCCCAACGGTGGCAGCATCGGGCGCGAGCCCCGCCCACGCGGATGCGCGCAGGGCGATCCATCCCGCAGCAACCAACATCCCGGCGCTCCAAACCGAACGAGACTTGCACAACAACCGTTCCGTCCCCTCCGCCGCCGCAATGGCTAGAACGAAAGAAAGCACGTAGATGGCACGGCCGGTCTTCCAGGTTGCGTCGAACAGCGGTAACGACGAAAGCAGCGGATACAGCGGCCCTTGTGTGCCAAGCGCCAACAGGATCGCAAGCACGCCCATCATCCCAATAAACGCCGTACGCCAGCGCGGACGCGCCAGCAGGCCAAGCAACGCCAATCCCAAAGCCACCACACCGACGGAGCCGGTCTCCACCCGCTGCCACGGACCCCAGAACGTCTTGGTACTGCGCCCGTGAAACAGCGGGGTGATGAAGTCGCGCCACATGCCGAGGTGAAATTCGTATTCGCCGGGAGTCGGCGGGACGTTGGCGCGCTCGGTGTAGGGCAGCCGCTCGAATCCGGGAAGCATGGCCGGCATCGTCAACGCCACGGCCAGCAGCCCTACCAATGCTAGACGTCCGATCCGGCGCGGCGCGCG
>JBJYXQ010000684.1:0-1631 GCA_046260035.1 Anaerolineae bacterium | reverse complement strand
TCTGGGGAGCTGGGGCGGTTTTGGCGCTTCGGCACCGTTCTTCTTCGGCGCAGCCCTGTCGTTGATCGCGGCGGTGCTGATGGCCGTGTGGGGACCGAAAAAGCTGACGTCGGCGTGACCAGGCGATGTGGCGGGATGGGTCTCCCGCCACATCACGTTACTGAATCCGCGCCAGCAAAGCCTCCCATTCCGGCATCGTGCGCAGAGTTTGGAATTCCTTGCCGGTGATCAGCGGTTCGACGTGCGTCCAGCCTTTGTCGATCGCGTGGGTGAGATGTTGCATAGCCTTTGCACGATCTCCGATCCCGGCCCGCGCGCGAGCCGCATCGAAATCAACGTAGCAAGGTTGATTGGGATTCCGGACTAGCGATTGCTCTATGGCTTCGACGGCCGGCTGGTACCGACCTGCCTGTAAATGCGCATATCCTACCATGCCCAGGTGTTGTGCCTCGTCAAACGCCAGATAATAGAGTGTGTAGTCGGATTGGCGTTCGAACCCCAACTTTTCTGCGGTGCGGATGGAGCCGAGGTTGTCCTCGGCGCAGGTCCAACTGATTTCGGATAGGCCGTGCGATAGACCGTATTCCAGCGCGGCCCCGGTCGTGGCGACTGCCAACCCGCGTCGCCGGTATTCGTCCACGGTGAACAATCCCGCATCTCCTATTCCATCCACAATTGCGTCGACCGTCGCCCACGAAGCGATGGCTGGGGCATCCGGGTCTTCATGGATGGCTACGAAACCGAAGTCTCGAAAGGCAGGATGCGCGTTTTGACGCCACTGTTCCCAGGTTTCCCGGATCTCATCGGGGATGTGCAGCGCTGAGCGGGAGAACACTGCATCGCTCATCTGTTGTACCGTGAATCCGGTGGGGAGGTGTGCGCGCCAGTCGAACGTCGATGTGCAGCAGACATAATGCCGGCGTGGCATGGACACCGGTGGATACGGCGCAAAGACTGCGTCAATGGCGTCCTTCCAGTCCTCAGAGTCGCACGTCAATAACAAGGCTGGCGCTGTTGTGGGCACAACGCTTCGTTCAAAGATCGCCCGGTTCAGCGCTTGGTTGAACGCAGCATTGTTAGCTTTGCCTGCGAGGAAACACCACGAGTCGTCGCGGCTCACGAAGGCCGATTGCGGGTGCTCAAGGTTGTCCACAAACACCCGGCCGCGACGTAGTCCCGCCAACACGGCTGTGCAAAATGGCTGGAAGCGCAATCCCGCAAACAGCGGGCGAACACCCTCAAACTGGTCTGATTGTATTTCGTGGAGCATGCGACCCTCCTTTTGATTTGATAAATATCTAATAAGATTATACTGTATATTTTGAAGAATGTCAATATGAAAACAGGGAATTATTTCGACGTTCATAGTGAATTCTCTGGTGGACTGACAAAGCAAGACGCCCGATGAAGGATCGGGCGTCGAGAATGGTGTTTCACGTTCTGGCAATATGCTTGGATGAGATGATGTTACGCGGGGTGCACCGGTCGTGAGACGAGGATGCCGTCTTCGCGCTGGACGAGGATGGCGAAGTTGCGGCCGGCAATATTGCCGACCGCAATTTTGGCGGCGTCGATTTGCAGGCCGATTTCACCGTCGGTGGGATAACCATCGTTGTGATCTTGCGTGTACC
>JBJYXQ010000683.1:0-4525 GCA_046260035.1 Anaerolineae bacterium | reverse complement strand
CAGAGTCCGGAGCGTGACACGGTGACGCAGAACGCCAATCACAGCCGGGGGCAGGCCGGGTTCGAGCCTTCTGGCCTGGGTGGGGAAAGATTCGTACAAGACCAAACTCCCACCGAGGTACGACGCCACCTTCTCCGTGTGGAATCCGGTTTGAGTCAGCATCGCGTCGAATTCGCGCAGAGAATGAGTAGTCGTGCGTGTAATCAGCCAGGTGAGCAGCACCAGCGGCAAACGCACGAGGTAGAAGAACAGACGTGTGATGGATTTGGCCGGTATCACTTCATCGGCAATCAAGAGCCGACCATTCGGCGCCAACAACTTCTGGCAGGCCTCCAGCACAAAGCGTTGGTCGTCCAGCGGGAGTTCGCTGAACACCAGTGTGGACACAATCAGATCGAAGGATGCAGCGGGGAAACGGTCCCCGATCATCGCTGCGTCCATGTATTTCAGTGACACGCGTTCCTCAAGATTCGCGTCTTTGACTTTCTTCTCGGCCTCGGCCAGCATCCGCGGCGAAGCGTCTATACCCGTGACAATCGCGCCACGCTGCGCCATCATCTGCGTGAGCGTACCCGTGCCGCAACCGATCTCAAGAACACGAATCCCTGTGTGGATGTAATTCTTTGCGATTGTGTCTTTGATTCGGTGGACTCTGCCCAATGTGAGCCATCGAATCCCCCGATCGTAATCCTCTGGGCTGGTTTCCAGCCACTTCATAAACACAGTAGCCATATCAAAATCCTTTGAGGCTTAATTCCGTATCGGCAGGCTAACAAACGGGCTTCAGCCGCGCGACGGCTCAGGTCCGCTACCTTCGCACGTTCCCTTCCATAATGCAACAGTTGAAATCAAAGAGTGTTAATTCCCTCAAGTGCTCAAACTAAAGGTAACTGCCTAGCATTATCAAGATCGAAGAAGTTGTAAAGATGACTGGACAAAGCTTGAAGAGTACAAAGCTGACTTTAAATCCTGTGAACAAGGAAATGATCGACAGTGTATTGAGCATTCCAAAGGAGAGCCAATACACCGCTCTCGAAATCGCGTCAGTATGGTCCACATACGTCACAGATGCAGTGAGAACGCCTATGAAGATAAGAGACACTCCCTCAACGATCCACTCCATCGTGATGATCCTTCTATTGTCGAGAGATATATTGCCGAACCCTTCGACCACAGACTCGGTTGGAAACAAATGGGCGGCCCCCCAGAATAGGGGTAAAGCTGCACCGACATACAGAAGAATCTGATTCATCATTTTCCCTCCAACTTGTCTCTGTCTGGTATCACTCACTGGCTTGGCGATTGATGTTGTTTATTTCTTCTCTCCATACGGACAAAGTGAAACACACTTGGAGCAGACGTGGAATGTATGTTCATCCAGTGAGGTCATGTTCATATACCGTGCAGCGGCCATTTTATTGCGCGCCCGAAGATAGAAGAACTTGAGCCTCGACATCAACGGTGTCCGAGCCGTATGACTCAAACAACGCATAATGTTGACCTGTTTTTTGTCAGCCATAATAGCATTGACCGGGCAAACATCAGCACATATCCGGCAATCGGGTGGACAACCAGGCTCGTCAATATCGGGGTAGTGAATCGCTGGCAAGGATGCCGTGGTGAGTAGACCTCCCAACATCAACCGGGACCCATACTGGGAATGAAGCAGTAAACCATTTTTACCAACCACTCCGATCTTGGCTATTTCAGCCATTCGAATCTGATTCACAAGACCAACCACCGTACCTTTATCGTTGACTCCAAGGGGCATACATCCATATACAGGTATTGACTTAGCGCCATTCTCCTCCAACAGGATAGAAAATCGAAGAGCAAGAGTGTCAAGTCGACGATACAATAAATTCTGGGAGCGCCAAGCGGTTTCTAAATTCCAGGTTGGTGTTCTATACACATCCTTGGGTATAGGAATGCCAAAGCAAATCACATTTTGAACACCGGACAAGAAATCTTCGGGACGATAACCTGGCGGTTCCCCTGCCATTTCTACGGCTGATCCAATACCAAACACTGAGATATTTTCGTCCTTAGCTATTCTAAGGATTTCATCAATGACCATATGTACTCCTTTGTACTCGACGGTATTGCTTCACTGGCGGGGCGACAGCGTGGCCGCTGTCCGTTAAAGCCAGCGTCGGGCAGCTTTTAGATAACTACACCATTCCATAATACAACAGTTGAAATCAAGTAGAAAACAAATTAAAATGACAAAAATGCATACACCGTGAAGCACAACCTCCACACACCCGTTCATTCCTGTGATTCCAGCCACACCTCCAGGGTTCGTCCGATCGCTTCCAGGCTCTCCGCCGAGACTTTATCCGGCGTGTCCTGCGTCGTGTGCCAGTACGGATAATCGAAGTCGATCATATCCACAGCGCGCACGCCCATCCGCGCGAAGGGGATGTGATCGTCGAGCATCGAGTAGCGGTACTCCGGGATGATGCGTTCACTGTACCCCAACTGCCCGGCGATATTCCATAAGGCCTGGCTAAGGCCGGGATCCGAGTTGCGCTCGTAGTATACCTGCTGGTCGGCGTCGCCGATCATGTCCACGAGGATCATGGCCTCCAGCGGCGATTCACCGGCTTCGCCCCAATGCTCCGCCATATACGTCGACCCCACGATCCAGTCCCACCCATCGAGCCGCCCGTTGTCCTCGGCGTCGAAGAATGCCAGGTAGATGCGGCGGTCCTCTGTATCCCACGCCAGAGAACGCGCCAGTTCCAGCAGCACAGCGACACCACTCGCGCCATCGTTGGCCCCCATCACCGGCTGCGATGGATCTTCTTCATCGGCGGAGCGGCGCGTGTCGTAGTGCGCGCCGATGAGGATGGCGTCGCTGCCGTCGGCAGCTTCCCCCTTCCACGCGAGGATGTTGCGCGCGGGTGTGTTCATGTACGTGAACGTCTGCTCTTGAACGTCCCACCCTTGAGCGCGCAATTCTTCGATGATCATATCGCCTGCCTGACGATTGGCCTCCGTTCCGGTGATGCGATACCCCAGGTCGCATTGACGCGTCACCCACGGGTAAGCCAACTCGCCGGTGAAGGTCGCTGGGCCGGAGGGCGTAGGGGTGTTGCAAGCAGCGAGGAGCAAAGCGGACAGGACAAGTGTAACAATAACACAACAATTAAAGCGACGATGCGCCATCATGGCTCAAGCCTCCGGGAAAATCTTGGTTGGTGCAGACTGCTCTTATTTTACTCACAACGCACAGATGCACCAATAACAGATTTGTGCTAAAATAGGACTCGTTAGCATGGATAACTTCAGCCTGGTACAACTTGAGTTGAGGATCGCAGGATCATCGAAGATGACCGCTCATTAGGCGGCTATGCGACTGACGACTGCCAGACTATGCTCGAAGGAGAACTATGAAATCGACATTGACACCCGATAATTACGTACACCAGTTGGCGACGGAAACGCACCGGCAGTTCGCCTTCCGTGCCCATACAAAAGCAGAATTCGACGCCTGGCAACGTATGTTCCGTCCGCACTTACGGACCATGCTCGGTCTGGACGCCATCGCCGGTCGGGGAATTTGCGACCTGCGACCGCGCCAGATGAGCGAGGAAACGCTTTCAGATCACGTCCGCGAGGCGTGGATCATCCAGACCGAACCGGGCTTCGAAATCCCATTCTACCTGCTGTGGCCTCTGGAAATACCCGCCGGACCGCTGCCCATCGTCATCACGCCGCACGGGCACGGCAAGGCGGGCAAGCGCACCTACGCCGGTCTGTGGGATACCGAGGAAGAGCGTCTGTCCATCGTTGAGGGTGAGCGCGACATTGCGCTGCAAGCAGTGCGTGAAGGTTACATTGCCGTCGTGCCCGATATGCGCGGCTTTGCCGGGCTGCGCCGCTGGAATGAGATCAAGAGTGACGCCGTGTCGTCGTGCCGGACGATGCAGATGCACGCGTTGCTGTTCGGGCGCACGCTCATCGGCGAACGCGTGTGGGACGTTATGCGCCTCATCGACTATGCGGAAACCCGCCCGGAGATGGACACACAGCGCATCGTTATCACTGGGAACTCAGGCGGCGGGACGGTTTCGCTTTTCGCAGCCGCCTGCGACCCACGCATCAACATCACCGTGCCATCAAGCTACTTCTGCACCTTCGAGGCGTCCATCGGCTCGGTCGACCACTGCGAGTGCAACTACATCCCTGGCATGATGGCGACGGCGGAAATGTACGACGTCGCCGGGCTGATCGCCCCCCGACCATTCCTCGCCGTAGCAGGCCGCGAAGACCTCATCTTCCCCTACGAAGGCGTCACAGAGGCCTTCGAGCACCTGCAACATATCTACAAAGTCGCCGGTGCCCCGCCCGAGCACTGCCAGCTTTACACCGGCGAAGACGGCCATCGCTACTACAAAGCAGGTGTCTGGCCTTTTGTCCGCGAGATGTTGACAAAGTAAAGCTAAGTACCTGTCCGAAAATTCAATTTTACGTAGCAACTGCGCCTAAAGGCGCGGGATAGAGAGTGTTTTTTCGTTTT
>JBJYXQ010000682.1:0-4352 GCA_046260035.1 Anaerolineae bacterium | reverse complement strand
ACCATAAGCTTCAAATTTCCCCGACACTTGCCCGCTCGCCCGGCACGACTATAATCGTTGGCAATGCTTTGGAAAAGGATTGCCAACCGTTGACTGTGCAACCTTACCGTTATGCGATTGCGTACAAGCCCTTTAACGTGCTGTGCGCTAACAAAGACCGCTACGGGCGCCCGGCGTTAGTCGATATGGGGATTCCGCATACGCTACACGCCGCTGGACGTCTGGACCTTGACAGCGAGGGGTTGCTGCTGCTGACAGATGACGGAGCGCTGCTACACCGCGTCACACACCCGGACTTCAACCATCCTAAGACCTATCTCGCGTTGGTGGTGGGACATCCCGAGGCGGCCGTTCTCCAACAACTACGCGATGGCGTGGAAATCAAGGGGGGTATCACCCGTCCGGCGGATGTGGAGGTGCTACCAAGTGCTCCCGCTCTACCGCCGTTTCCCAAACCGCTGGCCGCACCCGCCAAAACAACGTGGCTGCGTATTGTGCTCTACGAGGGGAAAAAACGGCAGATCAAACGAATGCTGTCGGCAGTGACGTTGCCAATCATCCGGCTGGTGCGCGTCGCCATCGGCCCGTTGACCCTACCGCCGAACCTGGAACCAGGGAAATGGCGCGACCTAACTGCTGCTGAACAGCGAGCGCTGCTCGACTGGGTTTATTCGGGCTCCAGCAGGCGTTAGTGAGTGACTATCAAACTATGCGTGGAGGAAATGTGAAACTTTCGGTCATCATTCCAGCCTACAACGAGATCACCACAATTGAAGAAATCATCGAGCGCATCCAGGCCGTAGATTTGAACGTCCGCATCTGGACAGATCACGCGAACGAAACCGTTGTGGCCATAGAGCGCGAATTGGTCGTCGTGGATGATGGCTCCAACGACGGAACACGCGATTATTTGCGCACTTTAGAAGAGCAACCCGGCCTCAATGTTATTTTTCATAGTGCCAACCAGGGTAAAGGCGGCGCAGTGTGGACAGGTCTACAACAAGCAACCGGCGACATTCGCCTTGTCCAAGACGCCGACCTGGAGTACGATCCCCGCGATTACCCCAATTTGCTACGGCCCATTCTGGAGAAACGCGCCCGTGTGGTGTATGGTTCTCGCTTTCGCGGCGGCCCCAGCAAAGCTATGTTCTTCTGGCATATGATTGGCAATCGCTTCCTTACTTTTGTTACCAACATCCTCTACAACACTATCCTTACCGATATGGAAACGGGATACAAGGTCTTCACGCGCGAAGTTTCTGACAAACTACACCTCAAAGCCAGAGGATGGGGGTTCGATCCCGAAATCACAGCCCAGATCCTGCTCAGCGGCAACCGCATTTACGAGGTTCCCATTGCCTACAGCGGGCGAGAGTTCAACGAGGGCAAAAAGATTTCGTGGAAGGATGGGTTTACAGTGCTCTGGACACTGCTCAAGTATCGCGTCACCGGTTATAAGACCTAGGGGATATGGAGTGGAGAGTTAATGTTCAAGATCCCAACGATTAGCCGGCCTATCCGTCACCTGCGGCGCTACCGGCACATTCTGACGGTATTCACGCGTCACGGATTCGGTTTTGCGCTCTCGCACCTGCCTACGGAGCCGTTATGGCTGCGCGACCTGTACCCCTTTCCCATCCAGGAACCCGCCTCGCTCCCGGCGCACTTCCGCCAGGCGCTGGAAGAACTGGGACCAACGTTCGTCAAGCTGGGACAGATGCTCAGCACACGCCCCGACGTACTTCCACCAGACTACATCACTGAACTGACCAAACTTCAGGACAACGTCCCCCCCGTTCCCTGGAACGAGATCCGCCAGGTTATCGAAACCGAACTCGGCTATCCACCAGAGAAAATCTTCGGCGAGGTCGATCCCCAATCGCTGGCGGCGGCCTCGCTCGCGCAAGTCCACGCCGCCAAGCTCACCACACGCCAAAAAGTCGTCATCAAGGTCCAACGTCCCAACATCCTCCCCACCATACAAACCGACCTGGAAATCATTCACGACATCGCCCATTACGCCGAGCAACATACCCCGATAGGACAAGTATACCGGCTAGTGGAAATCGTGGAGGATTTTTCCGACACACTACATAACGAATTAAATTACCAAAGCGAAGGGCGCAACGCCGACCGGCTGCGCGATAACTTCGCCGAAGAGGACTGCCTGCACATTCCCTGGGTCTACTGGGAGTATAGCACCCGACGTGTGCTGGTAATGGAATACATCGAGGGCATCAAAATCACCAACACTGCCGCGTTGGACGAAGCCGGCTACGACCGCACGAAAATCGCTAACAACGCGGCGCAGATGATCATAAAGGAAATTCTGGAGGACGGCTTCTTCCACGCCGACCCCCACCCCGGCAATCTGATTGTGATGGAAAACGAGGTCATCGGCGTGATGGACTTCGGGATGGTCGGCTATCTCAGTGACAATGATCGCGCCACCCTGATCCGGCTGTACAACGTCGCGGTGCGCATGGATACCAAAGGCGTCACCGATGGGCTGATTCACATTGGGGCCGCACCACCGGACGTAGATCGCCATGCTTTGAGCCAGGACATTGAACGTCTACTGAGATATTACAACGGACTGGCCCTCAAAGATGTCCACGTCGACGAGTTAATGAATGCTATCATGCCTCTGGCCTTTACCCACCATCTGCGCCTGCCTACCAACTTCTGGCAGTTGGGCAAAACGCTGGCAATGATGGAAGGTATTGGCTACAAGTTAGCGCCGGACTTCGACATCTTTGCCTTCTCCGCACCTTATGCTGCCAAACTGATGCTCAAATCAACGCTGCCCAATCGCCACTGGATCGATGCCCTCGTGCGCCGAGGTCTGGTCTGGAGCGACCTGCTGGAAGAACTTCCACACGTTGGCATGCTGCTGCTGAATCGGATCGAGAAACGCGAGCCGATCAAATTCTCACTGGAACATAGCAATCTGGAACTACTCGACCGCATGGCGACACGTCTGGCACTGAGCTTGATCGTCGCCGCGATGATCATTGGATTGGCGGGACTGATCCCGGCAACGACTGACACCCCATGGCTGGTACAGGCAATCGTGATCCTGAGCTTCGTCGTCGCGCTGATAATGGGCGGGGTGATTTTGGTGTCAATTGTGCGGAAGAAGTGAAGCTGGTTTGAGAGAGCAAGTACGTATGTTTGCATAGAACGCCAAACTTCACTATAATGAGTGAAGGAGCCTCAGACTCACGTCCACCCTAACTCGGATGGGCCGGAAAGCAAAAGGGCCTTCAATGCCCGTTTTTCCTAAATGTGCAAAGATTTGCGTGGTTAGGCCCTAACAAGGAGGAGAAGGCGTCTATGTCAACACTCATTACGCAAGCCGGATTGACGTTACTGATCGAAGCCGGATTGGCCTGTGTCCTCGCTGTCATACTCGGCTATCTTTTATGGAAATCCCATAACGCTGCCCTCACGCTGGGAGCAACCACCCTGGTATGCAACATTGTCCTCCTCCTCGTGTTGGCCCTGGTCTTCGATCCCGCCCAACTGAATTTCGACGGCCTTGATCTACGGTTGACAAAATTCGCCGACAACATCCCTGCTTACCTCGCCACCATATACCTGATCCTGGAAATCGCGGTGTGGACTACGGCGTTGGCAAGCACGTTGGGGTATTTCTTCGACAAGGGGATGGGGGCAGGCATGCTGGCCGTCGCTTTTACCCTTGCCGCGGTGTTCTGCCTCGTTGTGAGCGCTGTACCCTACATCTTCTACGGCAAGCCCAACGCGACATGGGGCTTGATCATCGCCGTCGCGCTGGTGGGCACGGGCGGCATCTGGATATTTTCCAGCATGATCTTACGGGGCAAAGGGATCGCGTTCTTCACACTCCTCTGGTTTGTCTTCGTGCTCTCCTGTTGGATCGGCTACCAGGTCGCCGGGCGGGCTGGCCTGCTGCTGATCACCTTGCCGGCGCACTTCATCTTTTGGGGCCTGCTCTACTATTTCGCCATTCTTTCCTTGCCGATTCCAGATCATGCTAAAATTCCCACACCTTTCAATCTGCTGCCATTCGGTGAAAACGTAGAGCCACCAGTGTGGGCCAAGCTATTCCCCTCAGGTGAAGGGGATCCTCGCGCACTTACCTTGCGCAGCGTGCTCACGTCAAGCATGGGGACGAACTATCCCTTCTACGTGATCGACGACTGGAAAACCCGGGAGACGATGGACAAAGATATTCCTGATCCACGCGTTCCCGGCAACCCCTACAACCAGTTCTTTGCCGGACCGGGGATCGTCCTGGCTAATTGTGATCACCTCGCTGTGATCAGTGACGGCTTGAAGTTCACGGTGTGCCCACCTGGACTCAGCTT
>JBJYXQ010000681.1:0-5720 GCA_046260035.1 Anaerolineae bacterium | reverse complement strand
TAATATCTTGTCAAACCATCAATTGAGAGGATAAGAGGTCAAATGCGATAGCCCTACCCCCACATCTCTTTCCACGCTCAGTTCAGCCATAATCTGGTATAATGCCAGACAGTGTTTTCAATAACCACCAAGGGAAATGAGGAAATTGTGTTAACCAGACTATATAGCAATATGTGTCACGCCTACCCCAAGTTTAGGAAGGCCACGCGCAAGCAGATGTACCAACTGCTGGCTCGATATTACCAAAAGCATGACTGGTCGTTCATGAATTACGGCTATGCGCCGGAGGACGCCACCGAAGTCCCAATCCTGCACAGTGACGATGAATTCAACCGTTACTGCATCCAGCTTTACCACCACGTCGCCAACGCAGTCGAACTGCGCGGGCTGAAGGTGCTGGAAGTGGGCAGCGGGCGCGGCGGTGGTGCGGATTATATCAAGCGCTATCTTGGCCCAGCGGAGATGATCGGTGTGGATTTTTCCGATAGAGCTGTACAATTGTGTCAACATCACTATCACGTCGAAGGCCTGAGCTTTATGCCGGGTGACGCCGAAGATCTACCATTCGACGACGACAGCTTCGATGCAGTGGTGAACGTGGAGTCTTCACACTGTTACAGTTCGATGGCCACCTTCCTCGCGCAAGTCAAGCGCGTTCTTAAGCCCGGCGGGCATTTCCTTTTCGCCGACTTCCGCTCCCGCGAGCAACTCGACGAGCTAGACGCACAACTCGAGCGCTCCGAGATGCAGCACGTCAGGCAAAAGGATATCACACCCAACGTAATCAAGGCGCTGGACGCCGATCACGAACGCCGTATCGCGCACATCCGCAGGGGTGCGCCAAAATTCCTGACCAAACTGATACGAGAATTTGCCGGCACCAAAGGGGCTGACATTTACAAGAGATTCCAGACCGGGGCCAGCATCTACAAAAGCTTCGTACTACAAAAAATCTGATTGAAGAAGCAAGACGCAGGAAGCAAGAACGGAAATCCTGCGTCTTGCACCCTTCACCAATGCACGCGCGCCAACCAAGCGGGCAACGCGTCAAGCAAACGCGTCATCACAATCCGCGCCTGCGCACGGAAAAACGTGACGGAGCCATCGTAGGCTTCTCCGCCATCAGCCCCCACCAGGTCGGTCACGCCGCGCAGAATCAGGCAACGCACGCCGTTTCGTGCTGCGACATAGGCAATCGCGCCGGACTCCCAATCGCCGGCTGCAGCACCGAAGTGCTCGCGCAACATAGGAACTTCTTCCACCACCAAATCGCGGTCACCGGAGATCAGTAGATCACGCTGTACCGGCATCGGATACGGCTCTGCCAGCCATGACAAATCCAGGTCGGTGGCGTAATGTCTCAGCGCAGCCTCTTGATCCCCCATTTGCTCGATGATATCGTAGACGATGGTGCGTTCGACCAGCACGACCGTCTCCCGCTCAATCGCGCCATCGAAACCGCCGCATGTCCCCAAGTTGACGATGAGTTGCGGCTGCCATCGATCGAGCACGTACTGCGTCGCCGCGGCTGCCGCAATCTTCCCCCACCCTTCGTGGAAAAAGACCACCGGCTCCATGTGCCCGGCTACGTCAACCTGAGCAATGCACCATTCGCCATAGGGGGAGAGGGAGAGCCCATTATGGGCAAATCGTTCGCGCACACTATCCCACTCCTGTCCCGCCGAAATCACTACTGCTACCCGAATCTGAGTTTCACACATACCGGTCTCCTCTTGTGATAGGGATTCGTGAGTAGGGATTAGGAAAACATACCTACTCCCCAGGATCTAATCCCCGGCTCTCGCACAAATGCGCGTAGGCCGCCACCATCCAGGGATGGATCACCGCCAACGTGGCGCGGCGCCCCCATAGATAGCGTAAATAGACGCATGCTGCCGCTTCCAGCGAGCGAGCCAGCGCCGCTTCCATCGCCACACGGTATGGCGGTTCGCCCGGCTGATCCCACGCCAGCTTGTCCGCCACGAAAAGTACCTTGTCCAAAGGTAAGGCCCCTTCCTTGAGTGTCGTGTGACAGCCGATGGCGTTGAGCACGCCGGTGTCCGTCACGCCGAAAAGGTCGCGGGCCAAAACGACCGAGAGCTTTTGGTGCAAAATCATCGGTAGAACGCGCTCTTCGGGCAACACAGGAATGTAAAACGCCTCCGCCACTGCTACCCGCTCTCCCGCCGGTATAACGGCGCTGATGTCGTGGAGCCACGCGGCCTGCTCTGCGCGTGCTTCCTCCACACCGGCCAACGCGGCAATCCGGCGCGCTTCTACCGCAACCGCCGCACTATGAACTGCCGTCTTTGGACAATCGTGATGCTTCAAGAACACGGCCACATCCTGCGCCATGTTGCCGGTCAACACAACACCTTCGTTAAGTTTGGCGAGTATCGTCTGCATTGCCATACAGTATACCGCATTTTCCATTCCCCAAAGACTAAGCATACTCTACCGAACATCAGATGTCCAGCAGCCAGCATCTAACTTGTGACTCTCTCAGAAATCCGTATAATGAAGATGCAGCCTCGTGGCCTTATTATCCTGGTTGGAGCCTAACCACGCAGATTCTTGCACACTCGATAGCGTGTGACACAGGCAAGAAGGCGTAAGGGTCTTTATGGTTCCGGTTTATTCGGGTTAGGAACGCCCATGGAAGTCGAAGCTAAATTTACCATACTGGATGCGCAAACCTACAACGACTTGCAAACGATGGAATGTCTGGGCTATTTCTCGATCTCGGGCTCTCGTGTAGAAAATATGCGAGACACGTATCTTGATACGCCGGATCGCCGTCTCTTGCGGTCCGGCTATGCATGCCGCCAAAGGGAACAGGATGGCTGCGCTGTGATCGCCCTGAAGTCGCTGCACGGCGCCGAGGGCAACATCCATCGCCGGGAAGAGATTGACGCCCCCCTGGCGCGAATTGAAATATTGCCGGAGAACTGGCCCGACAGCGCCGCGCGCCAACGCGTTCTTGCGCTGGTCGATCCCCATATGCGACTGCAACCGCTCCTGCATCTCGAACAGCGCCGCGAGGTACGTGAGGTGCTGTACGCACAACGCCTCGTCGCCGAGCTCAGCCTCGACACCGTGAAAAGCTTCGATCAAGTATACCACGAGCTAGAGATAGAACTCAAGGGCGTAGGGACGGAATATGACCTCGCCGCGATTCTCGACAAACTGACACGGATGCCCGGCTTAAAGCCGGAATCACACTCCAAGTTCGAACGGGCACTGGCCACCCTCGATGCGCAAGACAGGCCACCACCTTTAGCACAAACCGGGTCACTACCAATGGAACCTGCCCCGACAAACGATGTACTTGGACCCGGCATTGTCGCTAGCGATTCCATGGCCGAAGCCGCGCGTAAGACGTTGCGTTTCCATATGCAGTGCATGGTGGAGAATGAAACCGGGACACAGGCAGGCGTCGATATTGAAGCACTGCACGATATGCGCGTGGCGACCCGGCGGATGCGGACTGCATTTTATGTTCTTGCATACGCCATCGATGCCGATGCAACCGCATCCTACCAAAAGGAACTCAAGCGCACCGGGCGATTGCTGGGTCGCGTCCGTGACCTGGACGTTTTCCGGGAAAAGACGGAGGCGTATCTGGGCGCATTCGCTAAAAGCATCCCCCCGGATCTTACCCTGCTGATGAGTGCCTGGGATACCGAACATACACGCGCGCGGTCTAAGTTGCTCAAATATCTTAACAGCGAACGTTATGCACAGTTCAAACACGCCTTCACTGCGTACCTGGAAAGCCCGCTCTCTCCCATCTCCACGAGTAATCGCGCACAACGCGTCGCTATTGCTGTCCCCGACCTGATCGCCGCGCGGCTGGTCGAATTCTATAACTGCAAAACCAAGCTCGACCAACCTAACGCTGAACTGACCGATTACCATCAGATGCGCATTGTCACCAAGTATCTGCGCTATACCCTGGAATACTTCCGCGAGGTGTTGGGGCCAGAAGTAGAACAAGCCATCGAGGAACTCAAAGCACTGCAAGACCATCTAGGTGCACTCCAAGATACCGTTGTCGCTTGCACACATCTGCACAACGTCATCACCTGGGGAACGTGGCAGCATCCCCAGGAAGAACATCTGAGATGGACCCCCACGCCTGTCGACGCCCCTGACGTAGCCGCATACCTGGAATTCCGGCAGACCGAACGTCACCGTCTGGTGCGCACGTTCCCTGAAATCTGGGCGCATTATGGGGCCGTCACCAACAACGGCACACACGACGAGCGCACACACTTCACCACGTTGATTGCCAGCGCCATCGCTGCGCTGTCATAGGAATCACATTTCATATCGACAAGGAGAAACATATGACCCAGAAGCCAAAATTCATCATTTTACTCGGACCACCCGCCGCCGGTAAGGGCACACAGGCCACCCGCTTAAGCGAATACCTGAATCTACCCCATGTTGCCAGCGGCGACCTGTTCCGCTACAATCTCAAGAATGAGACGGAGCTAGGCCTTAAGGCCAAGGCATTTATGGACCGCGGTGCGCTCGTTCCTGACGACATCACCATCGCGATGGTGCTGGATCGCCTGAGCCGCCCCGATTGCGCAGGCGGTGCGCTCCTCGACGGTTTCCCGCGCACCCTGGCGCAGGCCGAGGCGTTGGACAAGGCCCTGGCCGAAAAAGGCCTCGCCATCAACGGCGTGCTCAACATCATTGTGCCCGACGAGGTCCTGGTCGAGCGCGTGACCGGGCGACGGCTGTGCCGCACCTGTGGCGAACCCTATCATATCAAGTTCAACCCACCGAAGGTCGCGGGCGTCTGTGATAAGGATGGCGGCGAGTTGTACCAACGCGATGACGACAACGAGACCACAGTACAGAACCGCCTCAAGGTCTACTGGGATCAGACCAGTCCCCTCATCGGCTACTACAAAGATGCCGGCGTGCTGGTCGATATCGACGGCGATCAGGAGATCGACGCCGTGACCGAGGCGCTTAAGGCCGCCGTCAACAATCTGTAAATAAAGGCGAGTTAGGGGACGCCAGAAGCGTCCCCTAACTCACAAACAAAAACTCTCCACACCCTCGTGAAAGAGAAGGCATGCTGGAAAACGTAGACCTGGGACTAAAGTTGCGCAAAAAAGTCTATAAAGCGCAGCGGCCAAAACTGCAACGACGCCTCTATGCACTGCAACGAGCTTGCATGGATGCCGGGCTGCCCGTGATCGTGGTTTTCGAGGGGTGGGACGCGGCAGGCAAGAGGGCCGTGCAGAAAACATTAACGCAACATCTCGATCCCCGCGGTCTCGTCATGCACGATATCCAACCACCCCGCACCTATGAAACGTTGATGCCATGGCTCTGGCGTTTCTGGCTCAAGATTCCGCGCTACGGCGAGATGGCTGTCTTTTACCACAGTTGGTACGAACGTGTCCTGCGAGAACGTGTGGAAAACAGACTCTCCCGACAAGAGTTGTCGAAGGCCTTCCGCGACATCACCAATTTCGAGCGTGCACTAACGGATGATGGCTATGCCATTACGAAGCTTTTCTTCCACATCAGCCAGGAGGAACAAGCGCGCCGTCTTAACGACCTGCAAAGCGATCCGCTATCCAACTGGCGCGTCCTACCCAAACATTGGGAACGCCACCGCCATTACAGCCACTACGTCACCGCTATCAAAGAGATCCTTAAACGCACCGATACACCCAGCGCACCGTGGACGGTCA
>JBJYXQ010000680.1:0-2543 GCA_046260035.1 Anaerolineae bacterium | reverse complement strand
GGCTACATCCTGCCATACCACAGATCGAGAAAACATGAAGTTAAATGCGATAGCCTTGCGGGCACGGTCTGGAGACCGGCCTGATCGGAAAATTGTTTCTTTGCAGACCACAGAGAAGCCCGGCGCTTGAACGAGTGCCGGGCTTCTCTGTGGAAAGATGGTGGTGCGTTTGGGTTGTGAATTTTCAACCTGGGAGATATTGGGCCGCCCAGCCGACGCCCAGTTCGTGCAGTTTTTCCACGGTAGGCACGCCGGTCTTCCGGTCCCACCCCATCATACCGTAGTAGGTGTGGGCTGCTTCCCGCAATTCTTCCATATCGATGCCGCCCTCTGCCAGCGCACCGCCCTGCGTCGGACTGTAGCTGCGTGGGCAGAGTTGATCGTCTTCTACGGTGAGGCCCTCCCGCATATTGAACACGCGGGCCAGCGTCATCGCGCGCTCGCCGACCTTGAGCAGTTCATACTCCCCCACATCCCAACCTGTCGCGGCCTGCACCATCTCGCGCAGTTCTTGCAGACTCCAAGCCGTGAAGAAGCAGATGGTCAGGCAGTTCTGCAAAACCGAAGCCATCGTATGGTAAATCGTTGCCTGGACCTTTTCCGGTCCCAGGCTTTCCAGGTTCATCGCTTCCAGCAAGCCCATACTGCGCAGTTGTCCATTTTGCACAAAGCCATCCTCGCCGGGGTACACGAGACCTGTATCGTGCAGGGAATGGCAGTGATCGGCGCCGGTGGGTGACAGTGCGTAGCCGATAGCCAGGCCGCGCTTCAAGCGAGGTTCGTGCATCGGTTGGGCCTGCCCCTTGGCGTGGACGGCGTACTTCTCGGCCCCGCGGCCAATTTTGGCCGCCGCGGGCAGCAAGCCTTGTGCGAGAATATCGCCTAGGCCCTCGCGTCGCGCGATCTTTTCGACCATCTGGATCATTGCGTCGCCGTTGCCAAAACGCAGGTCAATGCCGTCGGTGTCTTCAAGTGTGAGCAGGCCGTTTTCGAAACATTCCATAGCAAAGGCGATGGTCACGCCGGTGCCGATGGTATCCAGCGAGTAGGCGTTGCACAATTCGTTGGCCCTGGACACAGCGACAATGTCGCTTACGCCGCACGTCGAACCCAACGAGCCGATGGTCTCGTACTCCGGGCCGCCGTAGTCGGGGTCGACGACATAGGGTTCCTGTGTCTGAACGACCTTTTTACAGCGCACAGCGCACGCCCAACAGCCCTCCATCCGCACACCGATCTTGTCCATAATGAACTCAAGCCCGCTAATTTCCGGGAATTCCCCATCACGGAAGTTGCGGACGGGCATATTGCCGGAGAGGATGCCGCCTTCTAGCGACGTCCCACCGGTGCCGGCCTTGCTGGCCCACGCGGCACGTTTCTCTTCCTTGACCTCCTGCGCGGCACGGCGTGCCATTGCCATGATAGTCTCTTGATCCATGCCCTTCACACTGGTCGTGCCGTGAACCACAACCGCTTTCAGTTTTTTCGACCCCATGACCGCGCCCATTCCTGTGCGGCCAGCGGCATCTTTGAGGCCGCCCATCACGCAGGCGTACTGCACCAGGTTCTCGCCGCCAGGGCCGATCATCGTAAGTTCGGCGCGCTTCTCGCCTAATTCTTCGCGGATCAGAGTTTGGGTTTCTTTGGTGGTTTTACCCCATAGGTGCGACGCGTCGCGGATCTCGACTTCGCCATCCTTGATCCACAGATAAACGGGCTTGGCGGATTTGCCCTCGACGATCAGGGCATCGAAGCCGGCGCGCTTGAGTTGCGCGGGCCAGTGTCCACCGACTTCGGTGGCACCGAAGCCGCCTGTAATCGGCGACTTGCCACCCACGGCGCTGCGCGACGCTCCAGAAATACTCAGCCCGGTGACGACGCCCGGCGCAAAGACAAGCTTGTTTTTCGGCCCCAGGGGATCGGCGCCGGCCGGTACCTCGCGCAGAAGCACGTCGGCGATGATGTTCCAACCGCCCATATACCGGCGGAAATAGACCGCACCGGGTTCTTCCACTGTGATCTTGCCATTCGTCAGATTGACACGTAAAATCTTGTTATGATATGAACCAGCCATGTCAGGATCTCCTTTCAATGTAACGCTATAGGATTGGTCAGGTCAGGGAATTATTATTCTCCTGACGCAAAGCACTTCAAACTCTCGCCAGCAACAAATGCGGCCTAAAGGCCGGGGATAAAGGGGGATTTTTGGGCTGGGCTTCGTCCAGCCCAAAAATCCCTCATAGAGAATGATAAGAGCTATTGGTCAGGTGTAGGACACCGCCATAATGGCACAGGGAAGATTATAGTAGATTTTTGTTTTTGTGCCCAATCCAAACGGAAACGCCCCTCACAAACTGAGGGGCGTTTTCACTACGAAAAAACGGCCTTTTCGCTCTATCCTAGTTCGTAGGCGCACCCTCAAACTGGCTGTTGTACAGATCCGCGTAGAAGCCGTTGCGCGCCAGCAGTTCGGTGTGCGTGCCCTGCTCGACGATGTCGCCGTCGTTCATCACCAGGATCAGGTCGGCGTTGCGGATGGTGGA
>JBJYXQ010000679.1:0-2371 GCA_046260035.1 Anaerolineae bacterium | reverse complement strand
GCTGCGGGCCGAGCGATACGCGCCAAACACCAGTTGCATCGTCTTGAAATTATCTGCTCCGGAAGTCTCCGCCGGAGTCCCGGTTTGCAGCGCATGGAGAAGATCCTTCTGGCAAGAGACAATGCTCGCGTGGACGACATCATACGCCGGATCGGCCCAGGGATAGTGTGGGGGCTGGTGGCGCTGCGCCAACGTGCCCGCGTCGGTCGTCACGCGCACCCAGAAATCGGGACCAAGTTCCACCGCACCGCGCTCGCACTCGACGTGGATGTACGTCTCCGGGAAACGATCGTGTTCCACCGGGCTGGCGTAGCTCATCGAAGCCACGACCGTCATCCCCGATTCCATCTGAAGCATCACCGTAGCCACGTCTTCGCCTTGGATGCCGGGCGTGACGCGCTGCGTCTGGCAATAGAGCATTTGCGCGTCGCCAAACAGATAGCGTGCCGTGTCCAGGATGTGGCTACCAATGTCGGCGATAATGAATTCCTCGAGATCCTTGAGAAAGGGTTGGTTGTCGAACACAGGGAAGCTGTTGATGTAGCGGATATGCGCGCGGAACGGCCATCCGAGGTCGTTCTCGACGAGTGCGCGCTTGAATTGCCGGATCGGGTACTGCCAACGCCAGTTCTCATTGATCAGCAAGGGAACGCCTGCGTTGGCGCATACCTGCACCATGGTCCGTGCCGTCTCCAGGTCGGGCGCCATCGGCTTCTGGCAGACGACGGGCAATCCGTGCGCTGCCGCCAAGTGGACAAACTGGCTGTGCGTCCCAACATCGGTAATGATGTCGACAAAATCGAGGTTCTCGTTGGTGAGCAGGACTTCTGGGTCCCCATACACCGCGGGGATGCCAAACTCGCGCGCAAACGCCTCAGCTTTGGCGACGGTGCGATTGTACACCGCTACGCATTCCGTCCCGCCGATTTCACGCCAACCCGCTAACTGAAAGCGCGCCCAAAATCCTGTGCCGAAGATGGCAAATTTGAGAGGGTGCATCGTGTACCTCCTGAAACAAATTGACAGCCAACTCGTATATCATTATTATAAGAAGGTATCGAAAATGGTAAAACGAGACAGGATGGAGGGGTGACAAGATGACAGAAGAACGGAAATTCTACGAACAAGCCGAGGAGCAGGAGCAGACGCAGGCACAGGAAGATCCCTGGGCCGAAGTCGGCCAGCATTTCGCGCGCCTTGGAGAAAACATCGCGGCGGCTTTCACGGCAGCGTCGAAGGATGAAACAACGCAAGGATTTATGCAGCAGATGCGCGAAGGGCTGGAGAAGATGGCCGGAGCCATCGCCGGGGCGGTCGATAACGCGGCACACTCCCCTGAGGGTCAAAAATTCCGCCAGGAAGCTGAAAAAGCCGTAGCCTCAGCAGCGACAGCCGGCAAGCAAACTGTGGAAACCATGCGCCCACAACTCCTTTCCGCGATGGAGCAACTCAACGTCAAAATACGCGAATTTCTCGACCGGACAGGTCAAGCGCAGCCCAAGACGCCGTCGGCCCCAACACCGGCACCGGCGCCCGAACCAGAGCCAGAAGCCAAGGAGTCGCCATCGGACGAGTTAACCGACCCTATGCAGGTGTGGTAGGGGCCGACCACGAATTATAGCGAATAAACGAATAGGTTCCTCGGCTAACGCAAGTTTTTTGTTTAGCCGGGATCCGAATTCGTTTATTCGCTGTCACAGATGAAGGCGGATTTTTGCTGTCACCGTTAGGCTCCAATCTCCCGTGCCCACGCACGGATCGCATCCCAATCACGTTTATCTTCCTCCGGTGATTTCATAGCTTTGATGATTATGCGCGACAAAAAGTCCAGCCGCGCCATATCCATTTTGCCGGCGAAGAAGGCTTCGGCCTGAGGTGTGATGAGTTCGTGAACCGGCGCGGTGTAAGCGGCCCGCGCCTCGCGCGCGGCTTCGTCATCGCCCAGATTGGACAGATGGACGCTGAAAATCATCGTGGGCAGTTGTGCCAGCTTCTCCTGCTGCGCTTTCACAAAGTTCGTCGCGGCAGGCAACCATTTCCCCATACGGACCGCGCTGCCGATGATGACGCGGTTGAAGCCGTCCAGGGAGGTGACTTCTTCAGCCAACCTCACATCCACGTCCGCATCCAGATCGCAGAGTACTTTGGCGATGGCCTCAGCCACTCCACCCGTGGAACCACATTTGCTGGCATAGGCAATCAAAGTCTTTTCGATCTCTGCGGTATCTGCCTTACATTGCATTTGAATGAGTTCAACTTCCGGCTGCCGGGTCGCCAGAAAGCCCAACCCAGAGCACGCCAGGACCGTTCCACCGAGTGCAATGCCTGTCACCTTCAAGAAATTCCGCCGCGATAATGGTTGCTTATTCAT
>JBJYXQ010000678.1:0-8053 GCA_046260035.1 Anaerolineae bacterium | reverse complement strand
GCGAGATTTAGTCCTGGAAGTGGGTTTGACCAATTGCTGACTGCAAGTGAATTAAGTGAAATCATTCAGAGACTCAGAAAAAACGGCACATTGTAACTTTCTGATCTGAGCGTGTTGTCGAACTATTTAAGATGCCGCCCAATTACCATCCTGTAACGCATCAAACAGCGGACGGAACGCCGCGTAGGTATCATCCAGCGACTGCGGGATAATGCGCGTGTCGCCGATGACCGTCATGTAGTTCACGTCGCCGGCCCAGCGGGGGACGATGTGCAGGTGGACGTGTTCCGCTATGCCAGCGCCTGCCACAGTGCCCTCATTCACGCCCACATTGAAGCCCTGCGGATTAAAGACCTGGCGCAGCGCGCGCAAGCTGTGCTGGA
This sequence comes from Anaerolineae bacterium, assembly GCA_046260035.1. Lineage (GTDB taxonomy): Bacteria > Chloroflexota > Anaerolineae > B4-G1 > SLSP01 > DSWT01. The sequence goes on along the minus strand of JBJYXQ010000678.1, from coordinate 7,670 downwards.
CAAGCCGCATCATTTCCAGCAGCGTCGCGTCATCCAGTTCCTCTAGCAGCCCGGTGTGCGCATAGGGGACGACCATCATATGGCCGTTGGTATAGGGGAAGCGGTTGAGCATCACCGCGCAATGCGTGCCGCGATAAAGAATTTGTTCGACGGCATCCGCTTGCGTCAACTTGTGACAGAATAAACACCCCGGCACTTTCTCATTTTCGCCACGAAGATATGGCATGCGCCACGGCGCCCACAACTGTTTCATCGCTCCCCTTTACACATCAGGCCGATATTCGTTCCCAAGCAATCCCGCGCTGCTGGCCAGTTCCTGCATCTCGATGGTGATGGCCTGGCGGCGAGCGGACTGCAGCTCCAACGTCAACTCCTCGACCAGACGGTCGACATTCTGCGTCGCGGACTCCATCAGTTGAAACCGCGCCGAGTGCTCAGAGGCTGCGGCCGTCAACAGCAGCGTGTAAACATTGATCGCCGTCCACTGCTCGATGATGCGCGCATACAAGCTTAGCGGATCCGTCTCGACGATATATGGCGTGACCAACTGCCCCTCATCCAACGCCAACGGGTTGGCGGATGGCAACTCGGGCGGTAGCAGCCGGGAAACCGTCGGCGTGTAGCGCCCTGTTCCATCATAGGCATTGTAGAGCACATCCACAGCATCGATCTCGGAGGCTTCGTATTGCCGCAACCAATCACGCGTCAACTGAAACGCCAACTCAAAAGCAGGCAAGCGCGTCACTGGCAAGCTCTGCGACCAACGCAGCGGGTGTTCTTGCCGATGGAAGATGCGGACAATCCGCGATCCGAGCGCTGCCAATTCCAGAGAAGCCCCGCGCTGCTCCATCTCTGCGAAATATTGCTCAGCGCGTGCGACAAGCGCCGTGTTGTACCGTCCACATAAACCCCGCTCGCTCCCAATCACCAATGCGATCACGCGCTCCTGCGTGGGCGCAGCCGATGCCGGTGCTTTACGCAATAATGACAGACGTCGTTGTAAAGCTTTCAACATGCGCGGTGTCGTACTGGATGCGGCCTGGATATGTGGCAGCAACACCGGCAGCAAAGTCAACAGCCGCGCGCTGTACCCCTGCAAACTGCGCAGCCGGTTGAGCGCCATCTGCCAACTGCCAAGCGAAATCGTGCGCAGTGCGGCCAGAATCGGGCCGACGGCGCGCACGTTCTCCAAACGGCTTTGGGCGCGTTCAAGGTCTTGTGCCATCGTTTAATTAGTAGGTCTCAAAGCGTTCCAAATCCCAGACAAAGACAACGGCGTTGCCGATGTAGGTGGTGGGAGCACGCTCGAATCTGGATGGGAATTGGCTGGGCGCGGTGTCATCGTCATCCGGGTGGTTCAACTGAACTTGTACGCGACAATTTTCGCGGATGATAGACAAAATCTGATCCAGGTCCTTCTCTCGCACAGCAATGAAGAGCATCTGCTGCGCCTGGCGCAACATACCACCGCGGCTGTCAGTAAACGTCGCTGTGTATCCCGCGGTAATAAGGGCCTCCATCACCTGATTAGCCTGGTCGCGGGGGACGACCGCCATTACCATCTTTCTCATAGCCCGAGCCTCCTATTGAACCAGGTTGCGCGGAAGTTATCGTACACATTTTCACGCATCGCTTCTGCCAACGCCGCCCGCACGTCTTCGAGATACTCTAACGGATTTCCCTGCCCTGCATACAACGCCGGGTACTCGGCTTCAAAATGCGCCAGCAAAGCCTGTTCAAATGCCTGAATGTCATCAGTGGGAATCTCATCCAGGTAACCGCCTGCCGCAGCAGCCAACATGATGATTTGCGCCGTCACTGGCAGCGGATGGTGGACGGGCTGGGTCAAAAGTCGCTGCAACCGCTCGCCGCGATGAATCTGCCGCTGTGTGGCCTCATCGACGTCCGTCCCAAAGCGAACGAAGCGCGCCACCTCCTCGAACTGCGCCAATTCCAGTCGTAGCGTTGATGCCAGGGCGCGCATCGCCGGGATCTGCGCCGCGCCCCCTACCCGTGAGACAGAGCGTCCGGCGTCGATGGCGGGCTTTACACCACGATTGAACAAATCGCTGTCGAGTAAAATCTGCCCGTCAGTAATCGAAATCAGGTTCGTGGGGATGTAGGCCGACATATTCCCACGCTGCGTCTCCACAATCGGCAACGCCGTCAGGGAATGCCCACCGGCGGCATCATTGAGCTTGCACGCCCTCTCCAACAGGCGCGAGTGCAGGTAGAAAATATCACCCGGATACGCCTCGCGGCCCGGCGGACGGCGCAACAGCAGACTCATCTCCCGATAGGCATCGGCGTGCCGCGTCAGGTCATCGTAGACAACGAGCACATCGTGCCCCTCCCACATCACGCCTTCGGCCATCGTACACCCGGCGTAGGGCGCGAGATAGCGCAGGGCGGGCGGATCGTCCGGGCTGGAGACAACGACCGTCGTATAATCCATCGCGCCGGCCCTTTGCAGCGTCTCAATCACCGCCAGCGTGGATGACTTCTTCTGCCCAATCGCCACATAAAAACAGGCCACCCCCGAGTTTTTCTGGTTGAGGATGGTATCCACGGCGAGTGAGGTTTTGCCCGTCTGCCGGTCGCCGATGATGAGTTCGCGCTGTCCTCGGCCAATTGGCACAAGCGCATCTACCATCTTCCAGCCGGTAAGCAAGGGCTCGTTCACCGGTTCACGATCGACGATGCCCGGCGCGTCGCGCTCAAGGTGGGTGTAGTAGGCTGATTCGATCACGCCGCGTTCATCCAGCGGTTGCCCGAGCGGGTTGACCACGCGCCCCAGCAGATTGCGGCCCACCGGAACTTGCAGTCGCCCACCGGTTGCCATCACTTGGTCCCCACCCTGGATCCCTTCGTCGGGCCCCAACAGAACCACATCGACGTGGTCATGCTCCAGGGTCAGGATCAGTCCCTGCACGCCAGTCGGGAAGATGACCAATTCGTCGGTGCAAGAGCGCGGCAGGCCAGAAAGCGTCGCCACGCCATTCCCAATGTGTTGCACCGTACCTACCGCGTGATATTCAACCTGCGCATCAATCGTGGCCGCACGCTCAGCCAATACCTGCATCATCCTGGTGATATCCGGCCTGATCGTAGCAGTTCCGGCAATAGCCGCGACTTCCTCACTCAAACGCTTTACCACGCTGGCATCACCGGCCTGATAGAATTTCACATTGGCGCCCACATGAGGTACACGCTCACGCAGAGTGCGCAGCAGCGTTCTGACATCCGCGTTGTCGGTCGCTTGCTCATCCCGACGCGGCAAGGGTTGTGACGACAAAGGTTGTGACGACAAAGGACGTCGATCACTCATCCGCTAGCCTCTCCTTTAGCGTGTCCATCACTTCCTCGTGCAATGCGCCCAGCTTACCGGTAATGGTGTTATCCAACACAAAATCGCCAATGCGCACGCGCATCCCCAGCCCCAACGATGGCTCGACTTTCAGGTCAAGTGTGATGTTGCGATCGGCAAGAGCCGTGAAGGTGCGCACGAGTTGGCCCTGCTGTTCGGCAGACAGCGGCTTGGCTGCGCGCGCAATCACCACCGGCGTACGCGCACCCAAGGAACGGCGCAGTCCTTCCACGCGCTGCATATCGGCGCGACCTAATTCCCACACGCTATCGTTGAGCTGCTTGAGCAGCGCGTCTTGCAATTGCGCTGGCGACACCCGGCCTATCGTCAGGGCACTTACGTCCAATACAGCACGCAACAAGTCCTCGTGGAACTCGTCAACGGCTTGGCGCTTCAAGCGGTAAGCATCCACCTGCGCCTCGGTGAGGATGTGTTCTACCTCAGCCTGCACCTCCTCCATCAGCGCCACCCGGTCAAGCTCAGCCCGATTCTTCGCTTCTGCGATGATTGAGGCCGCTTCTGCCTCCGTATCCGCTATGCGTGCCTCAAGCTCTGTACGCAGCACAGCCGCGGCTTCACGATCGGCGATGAGTTCCTGGCGTAACTGCTCCTTTTCTGCGGCAACCGCTTTGATACGTTGCGACATTGGACGGAAAAGGAAACGATACAGCAACCAAGCAAAGACCAGGAAGTTGACGACTTGCCAAAGAACCGTATACAGATCCAAATTAAGCATAGATCAGTCCTTTCCCATAACTCGTACTCACCCCCTTAACCCGTCGGGAAGAATCGATCCAGCAACGGGTTGGCAAAGACTAAGACGAGAATGACAAGCAAAACGTAGATCGCCGTCGTCTCCAAGAGCGCCATAGCGATAATCAACGTATTACGAATGTCGCCAGCGGCCTCCGGTTGGCGCGTCATGCCCTCAAGTGCCTTGAGAACCGCGCGACCTTCAACCAGCGCCGGCAGAATGGCGCCCAACACCATCCCTATCGCCGCAACCAAAATCGTAACGACCGTAACCAATGTACCAGGATCAAGCTCTGCCATATAGTCTATTCCTCCTTTAAGTGACAGGGATATACAGGATAACTATTCAAATCCTGTATATCCTGTTCATCCATGTTGAAAAAATTTTCATCCAACCGCTATCAAACCGCAAGCTAATGATGAATTCCATAAAAACAAATTTGAACCATGATTATTCACCACTTCCAAGCGCCGAAGCAATATAGCTCGACGCCAGGATCGTGAAAATATACGCCTGCAAAACACCAGAGACCGTTCCCAAGGCCATCATCGGGAGCGGTGCTATGGGCTTCACCAACGAGAAAATCACAGCGACAATAAACTCCCCACTGAGCACATTGCCAAACAAACGCAGCGTCAACGACATCGTGCGGCTCAACTGGCCAATCAATTCCAAAGGCAGCATAAAGATCGGCGTTGCCAGACCTTTGAAATAGCCCAACAGTCCTTTTTCGCGAATGCCAAAATAGTGCACGGCAAAGAAAACGGTTAGCGCCATCGCCAGGGGGGTGTTGATATCCTTCGTCGGTGTCGACAGAAAAGGCAGCAACGCCAGGTTATTCGCTACCAAAAGAAAGAGAATGAGCGCACCCAGGAAAGGCAAAAACAATTCCGCTGGACGGCCAAGCACATCCGAAATGGTATCACTGACGAAATCGATAAACATCACCAGTGCCTCGGGCATAGAGCGACGAATGATGTAAATCACGGCCAAAATCAACGCCATCATGACCCACGTTGAAATTACTGTGTCGCGCACGGGGATAACATCAAAGAGCGTAAATACAACTTTAGGGAAAACTTCATCCATATGTAGGTCCTTTAGTCCAAAGTCAAAAGTCGAAGAGCAAGTGCAACAACAGGAAGAGTTCAAGTCTCGACTTTACAACGGCCTGCCGGCACGTGTGTCCACAACAAAACCGTCCAACGCCCCAGCCAGATACCGGCAAAGGCCAGCAAACCCGCTGCGGCGCTTTGCCGCAGCGCAACCACCAACACGAATATCGATAAAGCCAGGCGCAGCACAAAGCCGCTCATTACGGTGGACAACGCGCGCAGCTCCCCACCTTGCCCCAATCGGCCAACCGTCCCGGCAATCGTAGCGACGTTTAGCACCCCTACCAGGAGGCCAGCAAGGAGCCATAGCCAGACGCTCATCCGCGCGCTCCAGTAATCTCGAACTCATCCGAAGTCTCGGGGGGTAATGCTTGCAGCGACAACATCAAGACACGCGCCAGGCGGTCGAAATGCGCGTCCGCCGCGGCATCTTCATCATCCCCAGCTAGCGCGGTGAAAGCGGTCAACTCACCGCCGGTAAACAGCGTCACATCGTTCTCCGCAACCTGGAGGACGCTTTCGGAGAGCGTTAAGCTACTCGCTGCTTCGGTGGCGTCGCCTTGCTGGATAGTATAGGTTACCGGACCGGCCATCGTCTCGGCCAATAGCGGCGCGTGGAGCGGATAGATGCTCAACCAGCCCCCATCCGCGAGTCTCAGGCGTACCTTGCTCACGTTAGCCACATCGAGCAAGGTTTTGCCTGGCGTTAAGACACTCAGTCGGAGCAGATCAGGCACCTTGCATCTCCGTCATCGCCAGGGTTTCAGCCTTGGCAACTGCATCCTCGATGGTACCGACCATGTAAAACGCCTGCTCCGGCAGTTCGTCGTGCTTCCCGTCGAGAATCAGCCGGAAGCCACGCAACGTGTCTGCCAGCGGGACAAAAGCGCCAGGCAAACCGGTGAAGCTGCTCGAGGAAAAAAACGGCTGCGTAAGAAAACGCTGCAACCGTCGCGCCCGGTGAACGGCCAGACGATCCGCCTCGTTCAACTCATCGATCCCCAGGATCGCAATCACGTCCTGCAACTCCTCGTAGCGTGCCAACAGGGCGCGTACTTCCATCGCGATGGTGTAATGCTGTGTCCCCACCCCTTCCGGGGTGAGAAGGGTACTGCTAGAAGCCAGAGGATCAATCGCCGGATACAGTCCCAGACTCACTTGGCGGCGCGAGAGCACCGTCGAAGCGTCCAGATGGCCAAAGGTCGTCACCACCGCCGGATCGGTCAAGTCGTCGGCGGGAATATACACCGCCTGGATCGAGGTCACGCTGCCGCGGCTCGTGGTGGCGATGCGCTCCTGAAGCTCACCCATCTCACTGGCGAGCGTCGGTTGGTACCCCACAGCGCTCGGCAGCCGTCCGAGCAATGCCGAAACCTCGGCCCCGGCCTGGATGTAGCGGAAAATGTTGTCGATAAAGAGCAACACCTGGCGACGCTCGGAATCGCGGAAATACTCGGCCATCGTCAAAGCTGTGAGAGGTACACGCAAGCGCGCACCGGGCGGCTCGTTCATCTGCCCAAAGACCAGGACCGTGTTGTCGATTACGCCGCTGCGCTGCATATCCAGCCAGAGATCGTTGCCTTCGCGACTGCGCTCCCCCACACCGGCAAAGAGGACGATACCAGAATGCTCGCGGATGGTGTTGCCCATCAATTCGATCATCAGTATCGTTTTGCCCACACCCGCACCGCCGAAGAGACCAATCTTACCACCGCGAGGGTAAGGTGTCAACAGGTCTATCGCTTTGATGCCGGTGACGAAGGGGGCCACGACCACGCGCTGTTCGTGCAACGGGGGAGACGAGACGTGAATGGAGCGCCGTTCTGCGGTCGCAAGCGGCGGTTTGCCGTCGATGGGTTCACCCAACACGTTGAACAGTCGCCCTAATGTCTGCGGGCCGACGGGAACTTTGATCGGGCTACCGGTATCCACCACCTTCAATCCACGGCGCAGTCCGGCTGTCGACCCCATCGCCACGGCGCGCACAGTGAACGGATCAATGTGTTCCTGCACTTCTATCACCAAGTCGGGCTCATCACCATCACGTTCAATGCGCAGTGCATTGTGGATACCCGGCAAATCACCGGAGGAGAACATCGCATCCACCACAACGCCCGCTACCCGCACAACTGTTCCTGGACTGGCCAAAAGGTCACCTTCCCGTTTCAAGTGGAAGGTACCTTGACGCCTTCCACCTAGCATAATCCCACCTACTGATCCAAACATAACTTTCTAAACCTCTATACGCTTTCAGGAGAGCTGAAATAGTTTAGTTTCATATGTACGGATCAGTAGAAGTCTATCCCAAAACGTGTTCCACCCGAAGATTTGCGCCTTAAGCTCGGCCTGAGGGCGCGGCTGAGAGCCCCACGAAAAGGCTTTAGAAATGGTGTTTTTTCGTTTTCGAGCTACGCTCGAAAACGAAAAAACACTC
>JBJYXQ010000677.1:0-2282 GCA_046260035.1 Anaerolineae bacterium | reverse complement strand
CCCACGCGTAACGACGCCCCCAAGCGCGTGGATCAGGCCTGCCCTCTGGGGCCTGCTGAGTGCGCTGTTGATCTCTACTGGTCTGGGGCTGCGGTGGAACGGCTGGAGTGGCATTGCCGATGGCTTGGCCGCGTGGCTGGCTTCGTGGCGTGTGCCCCGCGCCGGACTTGCACCGGCTGTGCTCCTGTTCCTCTATGAACCGGTAACGCTGCTGCTGGTGCTGCTTGGATTGGCCTGGGCTATCAGGAAGACGGCCTCTCTTCCTTTAGCATTGGGATTGTGGGGTTTCTTTGGACTGTTGCTGGTGAGTCTGCGCCCCGGTGCGACATCACTCACGTTGACAGTCGTTGTCCTGCCTCTGGCGCTGCTCGCTGGCTACGGTGTCCAGCAGACGATGCGGGATGTCCCTGGTCCGGTCTTCAAGTGGGTGGCATTGCATGGACTGGTGGGGTTCGTTTTCTGGCAGCCGGTGGGATTGACGCTCGCGAGGCATGCCAGCGGTATTGAATATTCGGCCTTTGGTAACGTATTGGAAAACACCAGTTTGATTTTACTTCTCGGTAGTGTGACGTTGATTGCGCTGCAACTTCTGATTGCGCTGTTGTTTTCGTTGAAGATGCCCCTGCGTCTGGTGTGGCGTGGCGCAGCATTGGGCCTGGCGCTGGCGTTGCTGGTGACGCAGATCGGCTTTGCATGGGGACTCGCGTTTGTGCGTCCGGATTCCACAGCGGAGCCGGCGGTCGCGGCTGCGGCCTCGTCGGACCTGTTGGCCTTGCGCGCTATGCTCGACGGGATGGCGGTGCAGAGCGATCAACGCCGGGACGATTTCTCGGTCACGGTGATTACAGACGATGCATCGACAGCGGCGGTCATTCGCTGGGCACTGCGTGACTTTGCGCGCCTGGCTGTCACCGAATCCTGGTCAGTGGAACTCTCCGGTGTGGTCGTAGCTGCGCCGGATGTGACTCCACCCGATACAGCGACCCTGGCGTGGGAAGGGATGGCTTTCACCGTGCTGGCACGCAGTACAGCGCGTATCCCGGCCTGCCAATCCTTTGCTCCACTGGCGTGCAACGATCTGGCTGGCTGGTACCTCTTCCGCAAGATGCCGGACGCGCTTGTGCCTGAACAGGTGGTTTTGTGGCGCACTCGCTAATATTCCCTGCTTCATGCGTCCTGTATCCTGAATGCATTTTGCAGCCGCATCTTGCTCTCCTGTCCGCTTCGTTTATAATGTTTCTTTGTGGATGGTGAAGTTTGCCTTTAGACCCATCTTAGGGGGTTTATGACAGCATATCGTAAAGCAAGTATTCGAGAATTAACCAAAGCCGCGTATGCGTTGGATGGTCGGTTTACACAAGGGATCGTGACGCGCGATCCTGACAGCGGGCGTTGGTTAGTGGGGAATACGACAGTTGAGGAGTGGTTGTCGCGTAACGAAACCGAGGATGTGACGCTGATTTTGTTGCCAATGGACGAGAGTCGTCCGATGCAAACCCGCGTCTGCCAGACGTGCGGCCGGACATACACAGATGTGGAATGCCCGCACTGCAGGGAAGTGCGGGCGCGGCTGCGTGGTCGCCAGCGTCATTGAGATGGTGTTGCACCAAATGGCGTCCGTCTATCGGATTAATGGCGACGCAACGACTTTGAAGGAGTGAGCGAGTGAAAATTCAGGACTACGTGCGTATTCTTCGCCAACGTGGCTGGATTATTTTGTTGGCGGTGATCGTAACTGCGGCCAGCGCCTTTGTTTTTAGCAAATTGCAGACGCCGGTTTATCGCTCCAGTGTGGAGGTTTCGATCCAATTGGCGCGGCCCGACCTGGGCCTGACGCAATCGGCGAAGTGGTTGCTGAATAGCTTCAGCGCGACGATGTGGTCGGAGCGGAATGCGCAGGAGGTCATCGACCGCCTGGATTTGATGCGGACTGCCAAAGACTTGAAAGGCGATGTGACCTTCGCTGCCGATGATGCCCGTTTGGTCATCAAGATCGATGTGGATGATTACGATGGTGAGCAGGCTAACAACATCGCCAACACCTGGGCGCAGTTGTTCCGGGAATGGCGCGACGAGCAGAACGCGCGCCAGAACAAAGAGGATCGGGTGTTCGCGGAGGTGATCGATCCGGCCTCTTACCGGCAGTTGCGGCCTAAGACGACGGTCAACGTGGCGGCGGGGGGAATTTTCGGCTTCGTCATCGGCGTGGTCATCGTGTTTGTGCTCGAATGGTTGGAGGCCGGGATCGTGCGTCTGCCGCAGGAATTGGAGCGGGAGACCGG
>JBJYXQ010000676.1:0-4941 GCA_046260035.1 Anaerolineae bacterium | reverse complement strand
CAAGGCGGCGCCCACCCGCCAATCTTCGCGGAAGAGGAAGAACAGCACGCCGACCAGCAGCAGGGCGTTGCCGAAGACCTGGATCACAAACTGCGAGAAGAAATTGGAGAGCGCATTGATATCGCCCTCGATGCGCTCGATCATCTCGCCCGGCGTATGCGCGTTATGGAACGACATATCGAGGTAGAGACAATGCTCGGCGACGTCGGCGCGGAGGGCGTTGGTTGTCGTCCAGCCCACGTTCTCGCCGACGTAGGTTGACGAGACGGAGACGATCTGCTGTGCTACGGCCACACCCATGAAAAGCACGGCCGACTTCCACAGCGTATCGATCGCACCGCCGGATTTCGCCGTGTCGATGAAGTTTCGCATGATCTGCGGGTTGACCAGTTGCAGGCCGATATTGCTCAGCAACAACACAGCCAGAGACAACGCCAGCGGCCATTGTGGCCTGAGATAGTTGATCAACAAATTCCAATACTGTTTGAGCGGTATTTTTGCCAAGTCCTCCTCCTATGTGAATAACCTTACCTTAACGCTTAAGGCGGATCACAATCCGCCGTCCTCGCCGCGCCGGATTGTGATCCGGCGCGAGCATTTTCGAGGTCAGGGATTGGGCCGTAATCCATTGATGCGCTTACACCCATTATCTCATGATTTCACAGCGCGAAATGTGACAGGCAGCAACTAGTAGGGCCATCGCATTTGACTTTGCATATTCCCAAGTTATGGCTGAATGGAATATTACCCTTCCCCCCTAGCCCCCCTTCCCGCACGCGGGAAGGGGGGAATCAAGAGCTGTTTTCTGGGGCGCGCTCTGCGCGCCCCAGAAAACAGAAAGAAACTTTTCTTCCCTCCCCCGCGCAACGCGCAGGGGGAGGGTCAGGGAGGGTGCAAAATCTAAGTGTTTCAACCCTGCAGCAGCTAAGCCTCTCCATTCCCATGCCAAAGATAGCGCATTTCTTCGCTTTTCACCAGCAGTTCGTCGAGCGTGCCTTCGGCTTCGATTTTGCCATCCTTGAGCACGATGACGTGATCGGCACGACGGAGTGCTGGCTTGCGGTGAGAGACCACGAGACAGGTTGCATCGTCCTGCTCGAAGACCCGCTCCCAAAGCAGCTTCTCCGTCTCCACATCCAGTGCGCTGGACAGATCGTCGAAGACCAGCAGTTCCGGGTCGCGCACAAACATCCGCGCTGCTGCCGTTCGCTGCGCCTGCCCGCCCGACAGCCGCACTCCCCGCGGGCCGACGAGCGTATCCACTCCCTTCGCCAGCGTGGGGATGTCTTCCTCCAGCACGGCTGCCCGTAATGCGGCTTCCAGGTTTACCGTATCTTCAGGCAGTCCCATCAACACGTTTTCGCGCAGCGTCTCGCTGAACAGCACCGGTGCCTGTGGTGTGTACGCCGTACGCGGCGGGATGAAAAACGTCGCCGGATCGTCAATCTGTGTGCCGTTCCAGTAGATCTCCCCCGTCTGCTTGGGAAGCAGGCCGAGGAGTGTCCGCAGCAGTGTCGTCTTCCCCGATCCCACCCGCCCGGTGATGACGGTAAAACTTCCCCGTCGTAGCGTTAGGTCGATGTCGCGGATACCGCGCCGTACGGCGTTGTCCATGTCGGGATAGTCATAGGACAGTTCTTGCACGCGCAATGTATCCAGGTGGTGCGCTTCACTCCTGGGCGTGAACTGGACTTCGGGCAGTGCGCCGCGCAAGTAGACCGGATGGTGCTCGACCAGCGCCGTCGGTGGCGCCTCCGGTTGCAACGCGAGCAGCCGCTCAATCGACACCGCTTGCGTCTGGTAATCCGAGAAGAAGCTGCCCAGGTTCGCCGGGAATTCGATGATCGCGGTGAGATAGGTCACGAAGAGCATAAACTCGCCGACCGTGAACGGATTCACCGGATCGCGCATTGCTTGCGCCGCGAGTAGCAGCATCAGCCCCAGCCCCAGGTCGGTGACGTTGCTGAACGCCCAGTTGATCAGCGCCAGGAAGAGGCTGAACTTCACCTCGGCCTTGCGCCGCGATTCATTCAGACCGTGCAAGTGTTTGGCGACGTCGATTTCGGCGTCGGCGACTTTTACCGCCTGCACGGCGTCCAGCACCTCACCGAGGAAACCGGTAACCGCGCTCGTCGCGTCGCGCTGGGCGTGGCCGTAACGCAGCACGCGCGCCCAGGTGACTTGCATGATGAACACCATCGCCAACATTGGCACGACAGCAACCAGCGTGATGCGCCAGTTGATCGTCAGCATGATGACGACGGCGACGACGGCAAAAACCGCGTGACCGGCCATAAAGGGCAGCCAACTCGGCCAGTCGGACAGCTCCATCACGTCACCGCTCAGCCGATTGAGCACGTCGCCTGAAGCGATGGGGAGGCGGTCTGCCCCAGGACGTTTGAGAATATTGTCGAAGATGTTGCGCCGCAGTAATGCCCATCCGGAACAGCGGAACGTCTCCTCGCCGTAGATGCGCATGAAGTAGACGATAGCGCGCCCCACTTCCACAGCGGCGAAAAGCCCCAGCAGGCCCCACACGTTGACTTGCGCGGCTGCGTCACCTGTCAGGCGATCGAAGAATGCCTGGATCAGCAGGCCGGGAATGAGATTGCTGCCGAAGAGCAGTACGTACAGTATGCCGAACTGCAGGTAGGCGCGCGGATTGAAGCGAATCAACTTCCAGGTTGCGGTCCACGTTGACAGCGTTTTCATACGAGCGCCTCCTCCAATCCGGTGCGTAGCAGGCCGGAGAACCGCGAGTGCGGATCGGCGCTCAACGCTGCACGCGGGCCGTATTCGACCACCTGCCCGCCTTCCAGGATCAGGATCGCGTCGGCACGCTGCACGGTGCTCAGCCGGTGGGCGATGATGATCGCGGTGCGGTCGGCGAGTAGCAGGTCGACTGCGCGTTCGACCAGGTTTTCCGTTGCTGGGTCCAGGCGTGATGCGGCTTCGTCGAGGATGACCAGGTCGGGATTGCGCAGGAAGATGCGGGCCAGAGCCAGCATTTGCGCTTGCCCGGCGGAGAGTCCCTGGCTGCCCGTTTCCAGGATGGTGTCCAGGCCGCGCGGCAGCGATTCGAACCACGCCCCCAATCCAAGGGTGTGCAGCGTTTCGTAGAGTTGTGAATCGGAGAGGCCTGGCTTGAACAACGTCAGATTGTCGCGCACTGTGGCGCGGAATACTTGCACGTCCTGTGTGACCAGCCCCACGCGTTGGCGCAACGCGCCGAGTGCCATATCGCGCACATCGATGCCGTGGATGCAGATTGTGCCTTGCGCAGGATCGTAGAGGCGAAAGAGCAGCCGCGAGAGCGTCGTTTTGCCGCTGCCGGTGCGTCCCAGCACGCCCAGTACCTGGCCCGGCGCCAGGTCGAACGAGATATCGTGCAACACGTGGGCGTTGCCGTTGGCCTCGGACGCGCCTGCATCCGCAGATGCGTCTGCGTCTGTGCGGACATCGTCGTACCGAAAGCTGACACCCTCTACCGTGACCGTTGCTGGGCCGTGTGGCAGGTCGCGGACAGGGTGGGGGTGTTCGATCACGGACGGCTTGGTGTGCAGCACTTCCTCCACACGGGCGATGCCGGCGCTGGCCCTTTGCAGATCGCTGATGCGGTGCTGGATGGCGCTGAGCGGCCCTTCCATCTGCCCGATGTAGCCAAAGATCAGGTACACCGTGCCCACCGTCGCGTGTCCATTGAAGAAAAGCCATGCGCCCACTGCCAGCGCCGCGACTTTGGCGAGCAGCGTGATGAGCCATACTGCATCGTGGCTGACGCCTTGGATGAGTTTCGCCTTGACCCAGCGTTGGGTTGTGCGCCGCATCAGCACGAAAAGCTGGCGCATAACGTAGGGTTCAGCGCCGTTGGCGCGTATGTCCTCCGTGCCGGAGATCCGCTCGCCGAAGAAACCGAGTATATCCGCCTCGGCTTGCCGCGAGTCGGTCCAGGCACGCGTGAGGGGCTGGCGTACTGAACGCAACGCGAGTACTGTTAGCAGGCTATAGCCCACACCGATGGTTCCCGCGCGCCAGTCTTCGACGAAGAGTAACACCACGATCCCCACTGCGAGCAGGCTGTTGGCGAGCAACTGTAGCGCCATCTCGGAGAAGAAGCCTGCGAGCATGCCGGTGTCGCCGTCGATGCGCTCGATCAACTCGCCCGGCGTGTGGGCTTTGTGGAATGCCATATCGAGCTTGAGACAGTGTGTAGTCAAGTCGAGTCGCAGGGCATTGGTCGCTTTCCAGGCGATGGTTTCGCCAAGGTAGGTCACGCCGAGTGAGACGGCCTGTGTTGTCACGGCGATGCCCAGAAAGAGCACCGCTTTGCCGATCAGCGCAGGCACCTCGCGACCTGCGACGACCGCATCGATAAAACTCCGCAGGATTTGCGGGTTAAGCAATTGTAATCCGATACTGCCCAGGAGCAGCACTGCCAGGAGCAGTACGGTACCCCATTGGGGTTTGAGATACTGCACCAATAAGTTCCAGTAGCGTTTCAGTGGAATGTTCAAAGGTCCTCCAGGAATTTCAGTCAGTTGAGACAATGGCATGTGACATGCCACAAATGCCTACTTGTGCGCTGACTCCTGGTATGAGGTATGGCAGAAGTTTGCTGTTGAAACCTGGAAGAATTTACAGGATCGTGAGTGAGGGTAAACTACGCTCGTGCTCTACCCGGAGTTCGGCGAACAAGACGCACAAACATAAGTTTGCAGCGCGCGAACAGGGTGTTTGCATCGCGAAACCGTCGCATCTTGTTCACCTCCTCGTTTGATGTAGAGCTAGATTGATGTGAATCAGTAGTTACACTAAAAGTGTACATCGAAATGAAAGTTTGTCAATCATCTGCGGCCTAAAGGCCGGGATGTTGAGGTATTTTTGTGATGGTGTTTTTTCGTTTTCGAGCTATGCTCGAAAACGAAAAAACACTCTCTATCC
>JBJYXQ010000675.1:7572-8084 GCA_046260035.1 Anaerolineae bacterium | reverse complement strand
TCAATCCTGTGCAGATCAACGCGCGTATGATGGAGCCCGCCCGTCTCAAACGCGAATTCGGCGACGCGATCACCTTCTGGGGTGGCGGCGTCGATACGCGCGCCGTCCTCAACCGGGCCACGCCTGCCGCCGTGAAAGACCACGTCCGGCGCAACATCGAGATACTGGCCCCCGGCGGCGGCTTCGTCTTCAACCCGGTGCACAACATCCTGCCGGACGTGCCGCCGGAAAACATCGTGGCGATGTTCGAGGCCGTCGACGAGTACCGGTAACATCGCATTCTTGTACAAACAAAAAAGCCCACCACATTGTGATGGGCTTTTATCTTGAGTACATTCTGTACCCGACGGGAGCGACGGGATTCGGGCAAGCGCGTGTATACGGGCAGTTATATGCGTTCCGCCTACAGATTCACTGCTTTACCTTAAGCAATAAGGAGCTCATGCGTTTAGCAAGTTATGCTCGGGGCGATAGTGCTGTACATACGTACAAAATTGGCGTAGTAGATTTTT
>JBJYXQ010000675.1:2540-7562 GCA_046260035.1 Anaerolineae bacterium | reverse complement strand
CAAAACAGCGAGGGGCAATCCTAAGCCATGGTAGTTTTTCCAATTGGTATTTGCCGGTACGTCAAAGACGCCATCCTTCTCCAAGATCGCGCGCATCAACCATGCCAGGTTCAAGACAAACTGCATACCCGTTTCGCCACGTTGTAACACGCGCGTATCGAGGTCGGTGCCGTAGATCAACCGGTCCTGGTAGCGCAGGAAGAAGTCGCGGGCGCGGGCCGGCTCCCGGCTAAAGTCCCGATACATATCAACGTGGGGGGCGAGATCGAAGCACACGGTCGGGTGCGCATCCAGGAACTGCGCGGCGCGTTCCAGATCACGCGAGAGGAAGTAGAAGTGCGCGAAAGTGAGCTTCAGGCGAGGATGCCGCGCCAGGATGCGCTCCACTTCGGTATAGAGCGCCTCTTTCGTTGGATAACTGCCGTCGGTGTAATCCCACCCGCTTCGTCGCGCCCAGTCTGGGCAGGAAGCAGGGTCCCAGAATTCATCGGGGTCGGCGACGTGAAACACGACCGGAAACTGCTCCTGTTCCAACATCGCCCACAGTTCTGCGTACAGCGGCCCATCGAGCGGATACGGCAGCAGCTTGCGCACCTGCGGCTTGCCTTCGATGAGCTTGAGGCCGTCGAAGCCCTGGGCTTGCAACGCCAATACCTGCCGCGCCAGCATCTCCGGCGCATGAGCGAGATTCGCCAGCGCCGGGCCGTACTCCAACGCACCAGAAAGATACACCCGGTCGGGATGGCGCGCCTTAAAGGTCAACGCGGTCCGATTACCGGTGGTTCCATCGGGATTGGGGAGACAAACCAGATTGGCACGCGCGCATCCGGTTTGATCCAGCACCGCCAGCATGGCATCCATCGAATCCGGGTGAATAAAATGCACATGCCCATCCGTAACGGGCATCGACACAAAACCAGAAAAATCCATCAGCAAAGACTCTCTTCCTGCATCTTGCATCCTGCTGCCTTCACCCCTTCACCGATCCCAACTTGACCCCAGCCGTAAAATAGCGCTGCAAGAACGGGTAAATTACCAGGATCGGTACCATAGCGATGAAAATCTGTGCAGCCCGGGTGGTACGGTTGCTGATGAGCTGCAAAAGAGCCAGATCGCGCTCGGTAAGCATCCTGGGATCAGGATTGATGACGACGGTCTGCAGATAGCTCTGCAGTGGGTATTTATCCGGTGAATTCATCAGGATCAGCCCATCGAACCAGGCGTTCCAATGCCCAATCGCCACGAACAACGTCACGGTCGCCAGGACAGGCAGCGATAAAGGCAGCAAAACCTTGAACAGGATCGTCCAATGCCCGGCGCCGTCCATGGCGGCGGCCTCCTCCAGCTCTTTGGGGACGCTTCGAAATGCGTTCGCCAGCAGGATCACGTTGAACACCGGCAACGCGCCGGGAATGATCAGCGCCCAGAATTTATCGATCAGACCGGTCTGGCGGATGACCATGTACCAGGGGATCAAACCACCGGAGAACAGGACGGTGATTACGAAGAACCAGGCGAAGAAATCACGCCCCCGAAATTCCGCCTTGGTCCTCGACAACGGGTAAGCGACCAGGATGGTCAGTATCATGTCGACCGGAACGCCGACCAGCACCCGCAGCAGGGAAACCCCGAACGATTTGATGAACGCGGGATTATCCAATACGAACTGGTAAGCTTGGGTGGTGAACTCGACCGGCCAAATGGTTACGCGCCCGCTCGAGGCAGCAGCGGCATTCGAAAAGGAAAGCGCGAGGGTGTGGACTATGGGAAATGCACACAACACCCCCAGCAGCGTCAACGCGACCAGGTTGACCAGGTTCTCGAAAAACGGCAATTTCACGATCTTTTGATTCATGCAACACGTCCTCGGAGAATTACGAATAGCGAATTACGAATGTTTACCAACTTCCCGTCTACTGTCTACCGTCCTAAAAAATCCGGTAGTCGGCCCATTTGGCCGCGAGCTTGTAGGCAATGCCGATCAGCAACAGGGACACAACCGACTTCAACAACCCGACCGCCGTCGCCACGCCATATTGAGAGTTGAGAATACCAATGCGGTACACCAGGGTATCGATGATGTCGCCGGTGCGGTACACCAGCGGGCCGTAAAGGTTGAAGATCTGGTCGAAACCCGCGTTGAGGATGTTGCCCAGGCTAAGCGTGGACAGCATAATAATGGTTCCGGAGATGCCCGGCAGCGTGATATACCAGGTTTGCTGCCGGCGGGTGGCTCCATCCACCACAGCGGCTTCGTATAACGTCGGATCGATATCGGTCAGTGCCGCCAGGTAGACGATGGTGCCGAATCCGAACGACTTCCAGACGTCGGTGAAGATCATCGTCCAGGGAAAAATCTTGTCATCGCCCAAGAAGAAGATCGGCTGTATCCCCACCAGGCCAAGTAAGTGGTTGACCACGCCTTCCGACGGCGAGAGAATGTCGACGAAGATGCCCGCCAGGATGACCCAAGAGAGAAAGTGCGGCAGATAGACGACGGTCTGCACGGCGCGTTTGAACGCCTGGCTGGTAACGTTATTGAGCATCAGCGCCACCGTCACCGGCACCACCACGCCCAGGATGGCCTTCAAACCGGCGATGCGGATCGTGTTCCAGATCACCTGGAGGATATTCGGCATATTCAGCACAAACAGGAAGTTGTCCAGCCCTACCCAGGGCGAGCCGAAGATGCCCTTGCCGGGGAGGACGCGCTGGAACGCCATGACGATGCCGACCATCGGCGCGTAGGCATACACCAGCACCAGCACGACGGCCGGGGCCAACATCACGTAAAGCGGAATTTGCCGAGAAAAGTTCCTGCGCGATGACATGCAACATTCCTTAAAAATAGACCACTAAGACACGAAGACACAAAGGAAATTTATAAAACTTCGTGACTTGGTGTCTTTTGTGGTAAAAATTCTCATTCTCGAGAGAACAAGTATTATCCAATCACCAAATGCCAGCTACTGATTTTCTGCGGCCCAGAGATTGACCTCTTTGACGATCTCCGTGCCGCCCAGCTTGTACCAATTCTCCACGAACTGGTCAAAGGCGTCGATCGACTCGCCCATAATGATCTTGGTCAGCACCTCGGCTTCCATCGGCTGGAGGGTAGGCATTTTTTCCGCCATGGCCGGCGTGGGCGTGCCGTAGAAACGGTTCAACATTCCATAATCACCCAAAACACCTTCGAGGATGGTCACGGCTCCGTCCGGCCCGTTGGTGGCGACTTCAACCCAGGCCTCCTTGATGCCCTGCTCGAAGTACGCCTGGATGATCCGGTAGCGCCACGCCATCTCGTTGTCCAGCCCTGTAGGATCGTGCTTGGCCAGCGCCTCGCGCAGCTTGCGACCGCCCTCGATCGAAGCGTTGGGTTCCCACAGAACAACCGGCGTGTATTTGTAGAGTGTCACATCGGGATTGTCGATATCGCCCAGGAAAGTCGTCCGGATTTCGTCTTCCTGTGAGCGCACGATATTATCCGTCCAGAAATTGATCATACGGATCAACGCTTCGGGATGCGCATAGCCATTCCTGATCACCAGGAAAGCGCCGATTGCCGAGGAGTACTGGCTCTTGGCGGGGGCATCGTCCACGGAGGGGATGGGATACGCCTGCCAATAGGCATCCGGGTCATTCGCCTGGCTCAAGTTGAGCGGATGGTACGGATTCCACCAGACGCCGAATTCCATGCCGCATTTGCCTTGCGCGATAGTTTCGGTGACCTGGTTGATGTCCTTGACGCCAAACTCGGGGTCGATCTGGCCGTCCGCATACATTTTCTGCAGAGCCAGCAGAGCGTCGCGCATTTCCGGCTGCACCGATCCATACACCAACCCGCCATCCCGCTCGAACCAGATGTTGGGATAGGCGTGATAGCCGTTGAAGAACCCTTGCAGCCCGGCAATGGTGCCAAACAGACCCTTGCCCATACACAGTCCAATCGTGTCGGCCACACCGTTCCCGTCTGGATCCTCCTCGGTGAAACGCCGCGAGATTTCAAGTACGTCCGCCATGCTAGCCGGCGCGGCGATGCCGAGTTTATCCATCCAGTCCAGACGGATCCACAACACCGACGCCGTGGCGACGGGAGCATCCGTCAAAGGGATACCCCATAGCTTGCCATCGATCGTCGCGGCCTTGAGCGCGACCGGGTTTTGCTCCAGGATATCGCGCGTGTTGGCCGAAGCCTCCGCATCGTAGACCGAAGTCAGATCGGTGAGTAAATCGGCCTCCCGGTAGAGTTCGAGCTGCGTTCCATTGACGACGAACATATCGGGGATGTCGCCCGAATTGATCGACAGTCCGAGTTTTTGATCGTACATCGAGCTATCCACCACCCACTTGTAAGTGAGTTTGATGCCAAGGAGTTGCTCATAAGCTCGCGTCCAGATGTTGTTATGAATGTCGTCCCCTTCCATGAACTTGACCGTAGCGTTGACGCTGGTGACGGACGTCATCTCGATCGGCGGATCGTAGGGATTGGGGATGAAGAGATCGAGTCCGGCGAAGGGATCACCGGCCGGTTCTCGCGTTGGCGTCGCTTCGCTCGCCTGCTTTCCGCAGGATGTGAGCAGCACCACCACCAACAGCAATGCCGCCAATCTATGCACTTGTGTCTTTCTTGCCATGTATCTCATTTCGTTTCTCCCTCAAAAAATACACTTGTAGGGCAAACTGTTAGTTTGCCTCTGCTGCAAGCCGCAAGCTAACAGCTTGCGCTACATTCATTCGTTTGCGCTTTCCGAAACCTCAGCCGGCATCCATTGTCGGGCGAACTGCGCGCTGATAAACGCCAGCAACAGAAAGCTCAAGCCGGGCAGGATGAAACGCAGCTTGATGACCTGCGAGCTGACCTCGATCATCCGCCCGACCGCGGGATCGCCCGGTTTGAGCAAGAAAGCCAGCACGGTCACGTAGATGGGAAAGAAGGCTGTCGCCAACACAACGAAGACAGAGGCCAGGGATAACCACCGGCAGCCACGAGGTACGCGCCGTCCGCACGCCAGCAGGATGAAC
>JBJYXQ010000675.1:0-2440 GCA_046260035.1 Anaerolineae bacterium | reverse complement strand
GGATAACCACCGGCAGCCACGAGGTACGCGCCGTCCGCACGCCAGCA
This sequence comes from Anaerolineae bacterium, assembly GCA_046260035.1. Lineage (GTDB taxonomy): Bacteria > Chloroflexota > Anaerolineae > B4-G1 > SLSP01 > DSWT01. The sequence continues at coordinate 2,393 of JBJYXQ010000675.1, read as the reverse complement.
GGATGAACAGGATCGTCGCAGGCAGAGCAAAGAGAAGCGCAGTCACCGCTCCGGCCAGCACACTTCCTGCACTCATCGTAGGAAGACCGATCACCCTAAACAGCAGATTCTCAGCCCTGCCGACCAGCACAGGCGAGAAGGCTGCCAGCGCACCGATGCCAAAGGCAACGCGCACGATGCCGGAAGCATAGATCGCACATAAAACGAAAAGCACGAAGAACAGAAGGCCGGCAATGAGGCCGGCGGTCTGGTCAAAGGCCGACAGCCGGAGGCGGTAAACGCCTGCCGTGATCAGTCCGCGCATCGCGCGGCTTGCAAACCAACTCCCCACCAGGGCCGTCACCAATCCGTAACCGGTCATCGCCGCCCCAAGCAGAATCAAAGGCAGGTGAGATTTCTGCATCAACGGTTGTTTGCTCTTTTTGCTCATGGCTCCTCCCTCGAAAATACTCTCTTTAGCGCTTACGCTGGATCACAATCCAGCGTTCCCGTGGAGCGTCGGATTGTGATCCGACGCAAGCGTTGAATAAAAACATTTTCATCTTCGTTGGTTTGGATGATTCATCGCCAAACGTCCCTACCGGGTCAAAGATTGCGCCAAAAAGGCCAGCGTTAGCGCCAGGGCTTCTTCCAACGAAGGAGCAGGTGTTCCATCCACCGGCTCAAAGCCGTGCCCGGCGTTCCGTAAAATGACCAACTCGGACGGTGCGCCTTCCTTGCGCAGCGCCTCGTGCAGCCGGTGAGCTTGTTCTACAGGTACGACCGCATCTTTCTCGCCGTGGACGATCAGGAAGGGCGGTGCGTCCGGCCTTGCGTACGTCACGGGGCTGGCGCTGACCCATTGCGCCTCGCCGAAGACGTTGTCCTTCAACTCAAGTACCTCTTGGGGAAATTGACCGGTCAAATCGGTGGGGCCGGACATCTCGACCACAGCCTGCACGCGGCTGGATTGATCGCGATAGGGACCAACGTCCCACCCGGCACTCTCACCGGCCAATCCGGCCAGCGCCACCAGATGCCCGCCCGCGCTATGACCGATCACGGCAATACGTTCGGGATCGAGGTTATAGACGGCAGCGTGGGCGCGCAGGAAGCGGATGGCACACTTAACATCCTCGATCATCGCCGGGAAGCGGTAGGCTGGGTACATCCGGTAATTGATCGAGACGGCCAGGAAGCCTGCCGCAGTGGGCACGACCGGTAACGGAGCTTTGTCACCCTCCATCCATCCCCCGCCGTGAACAAAGATCACAACTGGCCAGGGGCCGCCAGAAGCAGGATAATACACGTCCAGCTTGAGTTCGCGGTCGTCTACGGTGCAATAGGTCACGTCTTGTTCCGTCGTTCCGAGTTTTGCAGTATCAAACGCCATAAAAGCCCTCCGTTATTTGGATTTCTCCGCCCAGCGCGCCTTCATCGCCCGCATTTCGTCGTTCAGCGGGACCGGTTTACCCGGACACGCGCGCTCCGGATCGCGGAGCCAAACGCCCTGATTGTCACGCCGCACGGGAAGACGTTGCGCCACCGGCGGCGGCGACACGACGCGCGCAGGACGTTCGGCGTACCAGTAAGCCACGCTGCTCATCTCGTTGGCCAAGTGATTCGCGTGACCGTGCTCAATCGTCACCTTGATCTCGCGGGTGAAGCGGACCGGGTTCTCCAGGTGAAAGACGTAGCCGGTGTGATAACCGCCGTTGCCGCGCCATAGCTCGATTTCCGGCGATGGGATGGTGTACCCCTCGAAGATGGAAGAACCGTTGCGCCAGAAAGCCTCCGGCTGCATCCCCCCAGCCTGACCGATGTAATCCTCCGTGCCCGTGCCGTGCAGATCGGGCGGCCATTTGTAGCCGTCGACCCAAATCATGTCGTCGCCTTCGCCCCACCACGTGTCCGTGAAGTTCGTCACCGACAGGTTGCAACCGATGTAGTGCCCGCGTCCCTGCGTCTCCAGGATGACGTAGTTGTTTTCCCAGGCCTCGCGTTCCTTGTTTGCGACGTTGGCTTCCGCAGTATTGACGCGAATCTCCGGCCCCCAGCCGCTGAAGGGGTTAGTGCGGCGAAATTCAGCGTGGAAATAGGCCGTGTCTTCGGGAAAAGTTTCCAGCGTCTCGTAATCCACGTAGAAATATTGGCGGTGCGGCTCGTCGCTCTCGTTGACCAGTTCCACGACCGCCCGTTCGCGGAATGGCATCGGGACGTAGCTGTTGAGTGCGGTCGGTTTGTTGAAGTGATAGGGAAAAAGCGTGGAAGAAGAAAATAGCGCGCTCTGGAACGAGTTCACCAGCCCGTGCCCCATGCAAAAGAAATCCCCGAGTGGGGACAGCACACTCGGATACGACGCGTTGTCGTAAGTGATCTTGAGCAGGCATTCGCGGTAATGATGCAGTTGGGTC